>DQCL01000199.1:0-2627 GCA_003533975.1 Octadecabacter sp.
ACCATGTTCTGCGCCCCCATGCGGTTGCGCACGACAATCCAGTCAATCGGTTCAAACCCCGCCTGCGCGCGCAGTTGCCGCGCATTCCAAACCATTTGGGAATACACGGATGGGCCGGTGATNNTGCCGCGCGTTCCAGACCATTTCGGAATAGACCGACGGGCCGGTGATCTTCTCGCCATTTGCGTCGATATGGGCCAACAGATCAAAGTCGATAAAGCTGTCGTTCAGTGGCGTAATGAGAGTGTCGGCGAGCGAATGCGCCACTTGCGACAGCCGCGTGTGGCTGCCTGGGCAATCAATGAGGATGAAATCATTGTCCGGCTCAAGCCCAGCAACAGCGACCGAAAGGCGGTGATCGAAGATGTTTTCGCCTTCTTTAAGGGTCGCAGGGTCAACCTCGGGAAGGTCGTGATAGGTCGGCGTAGGCAGCGTTAGGCCTTCTTTTTCGAGGAACTTCCGGCGGTTTTCGATGTAGCGGCCCAGCGTTTTCTGGCGCAAATCCAGATCAAGCGTGCCGACCTTATGCCCCATGCGCGACAGCGCTGTTGCTACGTGCATCGAAACGGTGGACTTACCAGCCCCGCCTTTTTCGTTACCCACGACGATAATATGTGCCACTGCGTTTGCCCCTTTGCTGATCCGGATCGTTGTCCAGAGCGTCGGCGTAACTATACGCAGTGGCGGGCGCAAGGCAAAGAGGGATTGACTTGTGACATGCAAAGCCCCATTTGCCCCACAAGGATGATGCTGGCTGCCGCGTGAGCAGGCGCAGTTTTGCGCAAAGTGCATCTCCTTCGGTTTGTGCGCTCACGTATGACCGACAAGGTTCCCACCATCACGCAGGGGTGCCGCGCCAGTCGGCGGGCCTCGATTTTGTTAGGCATGGGCATTCGGCCCACCGCGAGCCTTTGGCGCATCCTCTTGCGATGCCGCAACCGTTCGGGTTGAGGCGAATTATTTATGCGGATGCCGATGTGTCCGCCCCGACATAGGAAAATACATGGATTTCGACATGCTGGGCCTCGCGCCCCGACTGATTAAAGAACTGGAACGTCAAGGGATTACCGATCCAACGCCGATCCAAGCCCAAGCAATCCCACATGCAATGAACGGCCGAGACGTTATGGGCCTTGCCCAGACGGGTAGTGGTAAAACGGCCGCTTTTGGTCTGCCGATGATTGATATGCTTCTCAAAGAGCAGGGCAAACCCGAGGGCAAAACCGCCCGCGCGCTGATCCTTGCGCCAACCCGCGAGTTGGCGAAGCAAATTCAGGAGAACTTGGCGGCCTACACAACGGGCACGCACCTTAAGACCATGCTGGTTGTTGGGGGCGCAGGTATTACGGGCCAAATCCGTAAGCTTGAACGCGGCGTTGACCTGTTGGTTGCGACACCGGGTCGTTTGATTGATTTGCTTGAACGCCGCGCCGTGCGTCTGGGCGACACCAAATTCCTCGTGCTTGATGAAGCTGACCAGATGCTCGACATGGGCTTTATCCACGCGCTGCGCCAAATCGCGCCGCTGTTGGCGAAGCCGCGCCAAACGATGCTGTTTTCAGCGACGATGCCGAAACTGATGGGCGAACTGGCAGGGGCATTCCTTGAAAATCCGATCCGTGTTCAAGTCAACGCACCGGGCAAGGCTGTGGATCGCATCGAGCAGTCGGTTCATTTCGTTGCGAAGGCCGCGAAAACAGACCTGTTGTTGGAACTGATCGACAAACACCGCGACGAGCGTGCGATTGTTTTTGGCCGCACCAAGCACGGGTCCGAAAAGCTGCATAAGCTTCTGACGAACAAAGGGTTCGCGTCAGCGTCCATCCACGGAAACAAGTCCCAAGGTCAACGCGACCGCGCTATCACGGACTTCAAGGCTGGTAAGGTTAAGATCCTTGTCGCGACTGATGTGGCTGCCCGTGGACTCGATATTCCCGAAGTGAAGCACGTTTATAACTACGATTTGCCCAATGTGCCTGAAAACTATGTCCACCGTATTGGTCGCACGGCCCGTGCGGGTGCAGACGGCATGGCAATCGCGTTCTGTGCGCCTGACGAAATGGGTGAACTGCGCGATATCCAAAAGGCAATGAAGGCTGACATTCCTGTTGCTGGCGGACGTCCGTGGGCCAAAGACGAAGAAGAAGCCAAACCAAAGCGCGGAGGCGGTGGCGGTGGTCGTCGTTTTGGCGGCGGTGGCGGTCGTGGCGGAAAGCCTGGCGGTGGTCGTCCTGGTGGCGGTGGTGGTCGCCCGGGTGGTGGCAAACCTGGTGGCGGCGGGGGCAATCGCCGTCGCAAACCAAACAAGGCTTCATCCTAAATTAAGGCCTAAGTTGCATCTTTGGACACTTACCCTTATGTAAGTGTCCAAAGATAATAAGAAAAAATGGCAGTTTCAAAATGAACTCCGCACTCAACCGCGTCTTACGTGACTTCGTCGCGCCTATGTTCCGTCGCCCCAAGGGGCTGCAAGTAGCAGCACTTTGCACGCGCGGGGTGGGTGATGACAAAGAAGTGTTGCTCGTGACGAGCCGCGGAACAGGACGCTGGATTATTCCTAAGGGCTGGCCCATCCGTGGCCTTGCATCATCGCAGGCCGCTTTGCAGGAAGCGTGGGAAGAAGCGGG
>DQCL01000199.1:2649-3762 GCA_003533975.1 Octadecabacter sp.
GACTTTCCAGAAGCAGGCCAGCGTAAGCGGCGTTGGGTCAGCCCATCAGAAGCCGCCAATTTGGTTGATGAACCTGAGCTGAAATCCATTCTGAATGGCACGGCCGCCTAAAAAGGCGATTTTCTGACGCATAGACTTGCAAAAGCATTGATTTGAAGCGTGGTTGCTGACAATTGTGCCGCCAAACTTATGGGGGGCACCATGACTGACAACAACAACGGCGACCTGCGCCATCTTGAAACGCTGGATCGCGACCTAGCTCGATTTTCCCGACTGGAAGTCGCAACGCAATACGTTGCACGTCCGATGGTCGGACCCGGGATTTCACTTCTGTTTATCGTGCTGGCAGGCCTCGCCGCCGCTTTGTTCTTTGGGCAAACCAACAATTCCATGATCGTTATCATTGCGACCTGTTTGGGTGCGTATATGGCGCTCAATATTGGGGCGAACGATGTAGCAAATAACATGGGGCCTGCGGTTGGTGCCAATGCGCTAACAATGGGCGGCGCCATCGCGATTGCCGTGGTTTTCGAATCTGCTGGTGCGTTGATTGCGGGGGGTGACGTTGTTTCGACCATCGCCAAGGGCATCATTGCGCCGGAAAGCATGGGTACACCTGAGACGTTCATTTGGGCGATGATGGCGGCGCTTTTGTCGGCAGCGTTGTGGGTGAACCTTGCAACGTTCGTTGGTGCACCTGTGTCCACCACACATTCGGTTGTCGGTGGTGTTATGGGCGCTGGCATTGCGGCGGCAGGTTTTGCTGCGGTGTCTTGGAGCACTATGGGTAAGATCGCGGCGTCTTGGGTTATTTCACCGGTCTTGGGCGGTGCGGTTGCTGCGTTCTTCCTGTTCGTGATCAAGTCGCGGATCATCTACCGTGACGACAAAATCGCTGCGGCCCGCCGCTGGGTGCCTATTTTGGTGGGCATCATGGCCGGGGCTTTCGGGTCTTATCTTGCGCTCAAGGGTCTCAAGAAGATCATCAAGATTGATCTGCCCACGGCACTGCTGATTGGTCTGGCGATCGCGGTTTTGGTCTGGTTGGTCATGATCCCTGTGATCAAGAAACAGTCCGAGGGCCTTGAGAACCGCAACAAGTCCCTCAAGGTT
>DQCL01000199.1:3827-10063 GCA_003533975.1 Octadecabacter sp.
AACGCGGTTGGGCCGTTGGCGGCCATCGTGCAGGTGTCCCAATCCGGTGACTTTACGCATTCCTTCGCAATACCGTTTTGGGTCATGGTCATCGGTGCTTTTGGTATCTCGTTCGGGTTGTTCCTGTTTGGTCCAAAGCTGATCCGCATGGTCGGGAGCCAGATTACCAAGCTGAACCCGATGCGTGCCTATTGTGTGGCGCTTTCAGCGGCGATCACGGTGATTGTGGCGTCATGGCTCGGCCTGCCGGTCAGCTCGACGCATATTGCTGTTGGTGGTGTGTTCGGGGTTGGCTTTTACCGTGAATGGGACGCAGAGCGCCGTCTGCGCCGTTCGCGCGAAGCGATGCCGGATAAGCCAGCCTATTCGGTTGAGGAACGCCGTCGCCGTAAGCTGGTGCGCCGTTCCCACTTCATGACGATCATCGCGGCATGGATCATCACGGTGCCAGCAGCGGCGCTGCTATCAGCTGCGATCTTCTGGGTGTTGGTGACGGTTGTCGGGGGATAAGCGTGGTAGGGTTTGAACCCGCTTTCTGAATTGTTGATGCACGCCGCCCCATATTGAGGGCGGCGTGCGGCTATCGTGCTTGCAGATCAAACCGCCGACCGAAATTAAAGCACGACGTCTTTCCCGATTCTTCTTTTGGGGCCCTGCGGTTATGACCACTTTTCACAGTTGCGGATATCAACCAACAAGAGGGTGTTCGGGGGCGATGCTTTTGAAGCTCTTTGATGGCGATCCGAATGTTGAGGCACCGGTGTTTGATAGGCTTTGGCGCGGGTAAGGCTCCAGTATCACCACCAAGGTTAGCGCCTGAAAACAGCGCCCCCCTAAAACGAAAAACGCCGCCCCCAAACAGGAGCGGCGTTTTCTTTTCCAAAAGGTAGGTGCTTTAGAAGCCCAGGCCTTCGTACTTTTTCTTGAACTTGGAAACACGACCGCCAGTGTCCAACAGGCGTGCGCCTGCGCCAGTCCATGCTGGGTGGACTGTAGGGTCGATGTCCAATGCCAGCTGGTCGCCTTCGGCGCCCCAAGTGGATTTCATCTGGTGAACCGTGCCATCTGTCATTTTGACGTCGATGACGTGGTAATCGGGGTGAATATCTTTTCTCATCTCGATGTTCCTTACGCTTGTGCGGCGCTCTTAGGCGCGCGGTAGTTTGTCTTTTCGACGATACGTGCGGACTTACCGCGACGCTCACGCAGGTAGTACAGCTTGGCGCGACGAACGCGGCCACGGCGGACGACTGTGATGCTGTCGATATTGGTGGAGTACAGTGGGAACACACGTTCCACGCCTTCACCAAAGGAAATTTTGCGAACAGTGAAAGAGCCAGCGATGCCCTTACCGTTTTTGCGTGCGATGCAGACGCCTTCGTAGTTCTGCACACGGGTACGTGTACCCTCGGTCACGCGGAAACCAACGCGAACAGTGTCGCCGGCTTTAAAGTCTGGGATGTCTTTGCCCAGTTCGGCGATTTGTTCCGCCTCGAGTTGTGCGATCAGGTTCATGATCGTCTCCTATGTAGTCACGCGGTTTTTCCGCGGATGTGAGGGCTGCCAGAGCTTTGGTCTTCATCGGGTCAATCGCGTTGCCCACCAAAGGTATTAACGGCCTTGCTTTGCATTCTGGCGGGTTCGCGGTGAAGAGGTCGCGGCCATACCAAAAAGGTGCTGCGACTCATTTGGGCCACGCACTCGGGCCGTATAGGGGCTAGGGGCGTTTGGGGCAAGAGGGATTGGAGTTTGCGCGGTTCAGTTGCGCGTTTATGTTTCGGATTGCCTTTTGGACCCGTCGACGCAGTATGGTCTGACTCTGTAATGCCGGTTCCTAGATCATCGTGCTGAGCAGCAAGGCGACACTGGTTAAGATGCCCAATACCGGAACCACGACGGGTACACGGTAGTAATCCGTTGCAGGGGCTTTCTGACGTTTGATTGCGATCAAGGACAGGTTCACGCAGACAAAAACGGCAAGAACGATCTGCGATGTCCATCCGGCGAGGCGCTCAATCGGGAGAAACAAACTCAACCCCATGATGCTCGCCGCGACAAAAGCTGTCGCCACCGTTGGCGTTTGTGTGCGTGGCGAGAGCACCGCGAAAATGGATGGAAAACGACCGCGTTGCGCCATTCCGTAAATGACACGTGATGCCATGATCATCTGGATCAGGACGCCATTAACCGTCGCAACCACTGCAACAGCGGCAAAGCCTGTCTGAACGGCTTGTGGCGCGTTAACGAACACAAGCGTCAGTGGTTCATCAGAGCCCGACAAGGTTTCGACCGGAACGGCCAACAGAACCGAAATGGCGACCAGAACATAAAGAACAGTTGCGACTATCAGCGTATAAATGATTGCGCGGGGGATGGTTTTGCGTGGCGTTTTAACTTCTTCCGCGACATTCACCATGTCCTCAAACCCGATAAATGCAAAAAACGCCAAGAGCGACGCGCTCGCGATGCCCCCCCAATGGGCACCTTGAAGCGGCGGAAATAGCTCTGCCGTTGAGACCCCGGCGCGTTCGGACATGCCGAACCCCCAAGTGATAACAAAGATAAGGCCAAGTATCTCAAGCATGGTGATCGCAGCTGCGACCTTTACGGATTGGTTGATCCCCCACCACGCGATGAGGCCCATTGCGCCAACAATTGCGACAATCAAAACGGGGGACGACAGGCCCGTTAGCCCGCCCAAATAACCAGAGGCCCCAACTGCGACTGCAGAGGCTGACACCATGCCGGATAAGGCGACAAACCCACCGACAATACTTGCAAGTACTGGCCAGCCAAATCCGGCGTCAACATAGGCGGCTTCACCCGCGCTGACGGGGTACCTCGTGGCGAGTTCTGCATAGGAAAACGCGGTAAACGCGACGACAATCGCGGCCATTAAGAACGCGACCCATGCATAGGCACCGGCCTCAGCCACGGTCGCGCCGATGAGAACGTAGATCCCTGCGCCAACCGTTACCCCGAGCCCATAAAGCGTAAGGAGAGGTAGGGTTAACGTTCGACGAAGTGTCGGTGCGTCGGGCGTGCCAAGATTGTTGTGCTGAGAGGTCAAAACTGAAGCTTTCGACGTATTGAAGAACTATATGATCAGTTTAAGCACTAATCGCGTTTATGATGCATTGATCAAGATCAAGAGTCTTCGGCCGTGCACGCGCCGGAATTGATAAGTCCGCAGTTCAATTACACCTTGTCCTTCTTTGCCCACAAATCGGGTCTGCGTTCCTGCGTGATTTTCTCACTCATTTCTTTGCGCCACATGGCGACCTTCCCATGATCGCCAGAGGTCAGCACAGACGGGATCGCACGCCCTTCCCATTCCGCTGGGCGCGTATACTGGGGGTGTTCCAGCAACCCGTTCGAATGGCTTTCTTCAACTGCACTTTCCTCATTGCCCAAAACGCCAGGTAGCAAGCGTACGCAGGCATCAATCAGTGTCATCGCGGGCAATTCACCCCCTGTCAGCACGTAATCCCCCATCGATACTTCCATGATTTCGTAGTGTTCCAACACACGCTCGTCGACGCCTTCAAAGCGACCACACAGCAATGTCACGCCGTCTTGCTGGCTGAGGTCTTGGGCGATTTTCTGCGTGAACGGCACACCGCGCGGGCTGAGGTAAATCAACGGCATCCGCCCACGCGCCTTTCGCCGCGTGTCGCCCAGCGCATTGGCCACCACATCCGCGCGCAAAACCATACCGGCGCCCCCGCCGGACGGTGTGTCATCGACGTTACGATGTTTGCCGATACCGAAGCGGCGCAAATCCGTGGTTTGCAACTGCCATATCCCGTCTTTCAACGCTTTCCCCGTCAGGCTTTCACCCAGCAGCCCCGGAAAGGCGTCCGGAAACAACGTGACCACCTGCGCCGTCCATGCATGGGCGAGTTGGGGTTTGTCGGTCATCAGTTCCTGCGGCTTGGCGCTGAGTTGGACTGATTTACGGCCAATAGATTTTGCGGGTTTATCCGTCATGGTTTGTCGCCTTTCCAAGTAGGTCTTTCTTCGCGACGGTCAGGGCCTCTTCCGAAAGGTTCGAGCGGTTGAGGGCAAGAAGCTCGTCTATCATTGCGTCATTCGGGCCGATATTATGTGTTACGTGCGCAATCAGATTGCTCCGGCGGCGTTCGGATAACCCCATAAGGTCCATCAGGGGCTGCGCTGGGCCTTCTTGTCCGGTCAGGTCTGATAAATCAGCGGTGCAAACGATCCCTGTCACCGCATTCTCGACCGCCTTGGTAACGCCAACAAGATCAGAAGCCGGTCCGAAGGTTTCTGTGTATTCTTCTTTATCCATCGTAAGTCGGGATTTGCGAAGGTTGTGTTTGTATGTCGAGTTTAGCCAAGACTGCGGTTCGCGCGTGGTGAAGCAAAAGATCACCTCGGCTTCTGCGCCAAAGATATCGCAAATAACATCTTCCGCCCGCGCCATCAGGGTTGGCGTCGCGCTGTAATCCAACTGACCATCACGCCCGGGCATTCTGCCGGACAGGCTTTCTTCTGATATCAGTATTTTACGGCGCCCGGGGTCAATTTGTGACAGCATGCTGCGTAGTCCGCTGCTGAAACTGTCCAGCAACGCATCGGTGCGAAAGCGTGAATATCGAACAGCCTGCAAGCCCGCGTCGCCGCGTAGTTTCGCTGGAAGTACGAGGGCGCAACGAGGCCAGATGTCTTTGCGGTTGGCGAATAGAAATTTCTGAGCGCTGGTCGTGCCGGTCTTGTGAAAGCCGGCGTGGACGATCACGCGGCGGCCGGGCATCAGTCCGCGGTTTCGTCGCTGAACAACCCACCTGGTGGGTCGATCACAAGGCGGCCCGCAGCGAGGTCAACCGTCGGAACGATGGCCTTGGTGAACGGCACCAACACGGTGTCTTTGTCAGTCGGGCTGATAACTTCGAGCAAGTCTTCGGCACCATTGGTTTGTACGGCTTTGATACGGCCAAGCTTTTCGCCGCCGGTATCGAAAGCCATCAAGCCCACGAGATCAGTGTGATAGAATTCGTCGTCGGGCAGGGACGGTAGCTGGTCACGGCGGGCAAACAAGTCCATGCCGCGCAGACCATCTGCTTCTTCCTTGGTCGTGATGCCGTCAACACGCGCAATAAGCGCGCCTTTGGTTTGGCCTTTAATCACAATGGTTGTGATTTGGGTTCCATCTGCGCGAGTTAGCGGTGTGTAATCCGCCAGCGCCTCTGGGTCTGCACAAAATGACTTCAGGCGCACGTCTCCGTGGACCCCGAAAGAGCCCGAGATGGTTCCGACAATGATGCGGTCATCCGACATGTGCGTACCTGTTGGTTTAGTGAAGGGTGGGGCAACCGATGCCGCCCCACCCCAAGGTCTGATTACTCAGATGCTTCTTCAGTTGCTGGGGCTTCCTCGGCAGGAGCCTCTTCAGCTGGTGCTGCTGCGGCTTCTGCTGCGGCGGCCTTAGCTGCTTCTTCTGCTTCTTTTGCGGCTTCTTTCGCTGCAACTTCAGCTTCTGCTGCTGCAACTACTTTCGCAGCTTTTTCTTCGACGCGATCTTTGGCTTTTTTGCCTGGCTCGCCTTTAACCATGTTCGCGCGCTCTTTCTTCTCGATGACGCCTGCGGCCTCGAGGAAGCGGGAAATACGGTCAGTTGGCTGTGCGCCTTCGCCCAACCAGTAGTTGACGCGGTCCATGTTCATAGTCACGCGGTTTTCGTCGTCTTTAGCCAGCAGCGGGTTATATGTGCCGAGCTTTTCAACGTAACGGCCGTCACGTGGCATGCGGGAGTCCGCAGCAACAATACGGTAAAACGGGCGCTTCTTGGAGCCACCGCGTGCGAGGCGAATTTTCATAGCCATGATGTTAGTCCTTTAGGGTTTGGTTTGGTGTGTTTTGTGATGCTGAATGACTTCAGCGATGACGAAGTTGAGGAACTTCTTGGCGAATTCGGGGTCCAATTGGGCCTCGTTTGCCAAATCTTCTAGTCGTGCGATCTGTCGCGTTTCGCGAGCGGGATCGGACGGGGGAAGGTCGTGCGCGGCTTTGAGTTTCCCCACAGCCTGCGTATGTTTGAACCGCTCGCCCAATGTATAGACGAGGATCGCGTCGAGGCGGTCGATGCTGTCGCGATGTTCTTTGAGGATATCTGCGGCGAGAGTTACTTCGTTGCTCATTTCTTTTTCCCAAATCCTGATAGACCAGGGGGCAGCGCCGCGCCACCGAGACCGGGCATGCCGCCCATGCCACCG
>DQCL01000228.1 GCA_003533975.1 Octadecabacter sp.
TTTCAAGCAGAAGACGGCATACGAGATGACGACGATGATGATTCCCTCATGGATTTCGGACAAGGGCAGCTCTTCTGAAATTCCTGATCCGCTCGGCCGTGGTGAAATGGCGGTCAATTGGCTCAAGATGTTGAAGCACCCAAAGAACCCGGCACCTGGCCATCCCTTCCAGCTTGACCCCTGGATGGAAAAGACGATCAGGCGTATCTACGGACCCCGCAACGCTGACGGCACGCGGGTGGTGCGCCGGGTTATTCTGTTGTTGCCTCGGGGCAATCGCAAAACATCCCTCTGCGGGGCAATCACGCTGTTGCACTTGATCGGGCCCGAACGGCAACCCGGTGGTTTGATCGTCTCATCAGCTGCGGCACGGGAACAGGCGATGGAGCTGTTCAACGAGGTCGCCCTGATCGTGGATCATGATCGCCGGTTGAACAAACACCTGTCGATCCGCGAGTATGTCAGCCGCATTTCATTCGAAAGGATGCGATCCCGCTACATTGCGGTGGCCAGCGATGGCAAGGTCCAACACGGCAAGACGCCCAACGTGGTCATTGCCGATGAAATTCATGCCTGGGAGGGCCGGGCTGGGCTTCGTCAGTGGGAGGCGCTGGATTCGGCGTTGGTAAAGGTACCGGGGACACTGATGGTGGTGGCCAGCACGTCCGGGCGCGGCCAGGAAAATCTCGCCTGGAAGCAGGTTGAATATGCAATCAAGGTCCAGAAAGGCGAGATCAATGATCCGGCCACGCTGCCGGTCATCTTCATGGCAGAACCCGAAGACGACTGGAAAGACGAAGACCTTTGGTTCGAGGTGAACCCCGGCCTGCAACACGGGTATCCGGATATCGCTGGGTTTCGGGACAAGGCGAGAAAAGCTGAACACAGTCCGTTTGAACGGGACAGCTTTCAGCAGTTCAACCTGAACCGCTGGCTGGACCAGAGCACTTCACCCTTTGTCGAGATGCTTGTTTACGACCAGGGGGCATACAAAGTTGATCTGGAAGAACTGGAGATGGTGCAGGCCCCGTGCTGGATTGGTGTCGACCTGTCCAAGAATGAGGATCTGACTGTTGTCGTGGCCTGCTGGGAGGATGGTCAGGACGGCTACCAGGTGCATCCCTGGTTCTTCTGCCCTGAGGAAAACCTGCGCGCCCGTGGTGATCGTCACGGCGTCGATTACGTGAGCTGGGCAGAGGATGGTTATATCATCCCAACCCCCGGCAACACTGTCGATCTGAGGGCAGTGGAAGCCCATATTCGGGAAATCTGCGCTACCTACAATGTTCGCGAGATCGCGTTCGATCCAACCTATGGGCGGTCCATGATGGCTGATCTGGACGAGGACGGATTGCCTGCCGTCGAATTCCGTCAGGGCTGGGTGTCGATGGCCCCGGCGGTGAAGGAACTTGAGCGGGCGATCCTTGCACATCGTTTCAGCCACGGGGGGCATCCTGTGCTGCGCTGGAATTTTGAGAACGTCCAGTTGCATATCGACCAGGCAGGCAACCGATCATTCCACAAGGGGAAGTCCGGCAACAAGATTGATGGGGCTGTCGCAACGGCAATGGCGGTGGCGCGATGCGCTGCCGGTGACGTCCAGTTCGTCACGGATGCGGACTGGTTCGATGATGAAATGTATATGGCATAGGAGGCACACATGTCTGACAAGGAACTATTGATCGTCCAGCTCGAGGCCCGCGTCAACGATTTTGAAAAGCGGATGAAAAAGGCCGAACGCACTGGCACCCGGTCTTATACCCGATTGCGCCGTGGATCCCGGTCTGCAACGCGGGCCATGGAGCGGGATATGCTGCGATCCAGCACCGCAATCAACAAGGCTCTGGCGACTACATCGATGCGCATTGGCGGGTTTGGCAAGGCAATGGCAACGGGTCTGGCAGCCGGTGTCGTGACGGCTGCCCTGGCCGGTGTTACCGGAGGTCTGACCGGCATGGTCAAGGGGATTGCCGCAGTCGGGGACGAAGCTAAGCGATCCGGGTTGTCCGCATCGGTGTTTCAGGAATGGAAGTTTGTCGCTGAACAGAATCGCATTGGTGTCGATCAGCTGATTGATGGGTTCAAGGAACTGAACCTGCGGGCCGACGAATTCGCCGTCACCGGCAAGGGGCCAGCGGCAGAGGCCTTCCAGCGGATCGGTTTCACCGGGCAGGAGCTGAAGCGAAAACTCAAGGATCCGTCCAAGCTTATGTTGGAAATCATCGGGCGTATGGAAGATCTCGACAAGGCCGCTCAGATCAGGGTTGCTGACGAGGTGTTTGGCGGATCGGCTGGTGAGCGATTTGTTGAGCTCCTGAGCCAGGGTGAACAGGGCCTGCGGAATACGATCAGCCGGGCGCACGAACTGGGTGCGGTCATGGATGACGAGATGATTGCCAAAGCCGACGAGCTCGACCGCAAGTTCGGGGAGCTGGCGGAAAGTGCTTCCCGGATCGGCAAGGGGTTCGCTGTGGGTGTTGCTGATTTTGTTGACCATATGACAGACATGTCAGTCAAACTAGATGACTATATGGATACCGCTGAGCGAGCCAGAAACATCGTTGGCCCGGATGCCGCCGGAGCTCTTGAGGGCGATGCTGATGCGATCGAAGAGAATGCCGGCGCTCTGAGGGGGCTGGACGCCGCATATGATGATATGGCCATCAGCGCACAATTGGCAGTTCCTTACCTTGAACGTGCTGCGTTGATGCTGCGGGCATATGGGGAGGACGACGCGGCACAGGCTCTGACTGATGCCGCTGCCGGAATGCGTGATCTCGTGGCCCAGATGGAAGATGGATTGATCAGCGCCGAAGATTTCGAGACCAGGCTGGAAGATCTGGCAACCAAGGCAGATGAAGCCTTTGGGTCTTTGGATGCGATAGACCAGGTGGAGTTTCAGGGCGCAATCTCTGCAATTGGCGGTCTGGTCTCGGCCCTCTCAACTGCGATCAAACGGGCGTCCACCCTCAGGGAAACCTTGCCAGTAGACCCCGGTCCCTCTGTCTCGTATGGCCCACCACGGCGGGGCGGACATCGCAAAGGATCCGCTCCCACAAGGTCTATTCGCCCAAGGGCTGCACCTCCCATGCTGGGGGAGCCAGAACTGCCAACCGGCGGCGGTGGATCCAATGGGGATGATTACCAACGCCAGGTCACGGCCATCCGGGAAAAGACCGCAGCCCTTGAGGCCGAAGCCCTGGCGCTGGTTGCAGCTGCGGCCAGTGGCAAGGGTTACGGTGATGCCCTGGAGTATGCCCGCAAACGGGCCGAGCTGATGAATGCCGCCCAGAAGGCTGGCAAAGATATCACGCCCCAATTGCAGGCCGAGATCGACGCCCTGGCTGCGTCCTATGTGACTGCCGGGGATGCCGCTGGTGATGCGGCTGACAAGCTGGAAGAAATGGAAGACGCCGCCGGGCGCGGTGCCGATGCCATCAGCGATATCTTTCTGGATGTGATGGAAGGATCCCGCTCAGCCAAAGAGGCCGTCGCAGATCTGTTGCGGGAAATCGCCCGCATCCAGTTCCGCAAAGCCATTGCCGGTCTTGGCTCCAGTGGAGGGCCATTGGGCTTTCTGGGTGGGCTTCTGGGGTATGCCAGCGGTGGATACACTGGGGCAGGTGGCGTGAACGATGTGGCTGGCGTGGTGCACAAGGGCGAGTATGTCATGGATGCCGCATCAACCCGCCGGATCGGTGTTGGCAACCTCGAGGCGATGCAATCCGGCAAGATGCAGGGCGGGGGCACACAGACCGTTGAATTGATCCTGCATGCCCCCGAATACATCTCGATCGAACAAGTGCGTGGCGAGGCGGTGCGGGTCGTACAGGCCGGGCTTGGGGGGTATGACCGCACCATGTCGGCCAGGGTTGGTGGAATCGCTCAAGACAGGCACCAGAGGTACTGATGGGACACACAGCAACAAAACGGCTCACACAGCACCTGATCGCGGCCATGCGGGCGCACAGGTCAACCGGGGCCAGACCGGTGATAACAGAGGCAGGGCGCGTCCTGTGGCGAGCATTCATCGCCCTGAGCCGCACCCGGTCCTACAGCAGCTTTGGCCCGAACCCGATCAGCTATCAGGAAATCGAGGCCTGGTGCCGGCTGACCCGCACGCCGCTGGCACCGCACCACATCGAGATTCTTTGCGCCTTGGATCAGGAATGGTTGCGCGGTGGGGCAGATGGGACACCGGCACCCAGATCGGACCTGACGGCGGCGGCGTTCGATGCGGCGATTGGGTGACGGTAAAAATAAGAAAAGCCCCAACCAAAACGGTCGGGGCTTAGTAGTTTAGTGCTCATCAGGGCTATGCGGCTTGCAATTGATAACTGCCGTTTTGGGCCTTGATATTAATTGGTTGAGTTTCGGCAGTCGAAACGCTGCTACGGGCCAGTTTTTCAAGACCTTCCTCGTAGGGCAGCACAAGTTTCTCGACAGCCAATCGACGAATTACGGTTTCCGCCGTGCCCTCAATCGAGAATTCGCCGCGCTCCCACCTTCCAATGGTTTGCTTGTCCACATGCACGATGGTGGCCAGCTCGGCTTGAGTATAGCCCATCTCGGAACGCAGGAATCGCAGTTCGTCTCCGCTAATGCCTTTCTCATGCTTAACGATGCCTTCTGCAATCGCGCAATGCAGAGCGTTGATTGCCGGAATTTCGATAACCTCATCCCCATCGACGTCTGTCACGGGCGCAAGCCCTTCAATGAACACATTGTTCAGGCCGCACTCAGTGTAGTGATAAGCGCTCATTGGTTGTCCTCCAGTATTGTTCCCGACCGTGTATCTGTCTCGTCTACCCACATGTCGGTAATGAGTTTAATTTTCTTCAACGCATAGTCCGGTATTGCGACAAGCCGAATTGATCGGCCGCCACTGTTAGGGGTTGAACATTCAATTTCATATTTGAAGTGCCCAGCCGCTCGAGCGCAGCTGGCGTCTTGATAGACCGATCCGTTCTTCAGTACATACAGGATGTCCGAAGTGATAAGATTTCGCTCTGCCATCCGCTCTTTGGCGTGAAGTTTGTATGCCAGGGAAAATGTTGGATGCCGCGCAATTTCTCGAATATAATTAGTCGCATCACTTGGGCTCCACGGTTGGTCCGGAACTGTCAAAATCTGTCTCTTGCGTGTTATTCACAGTGGTCATGTATCATCGTGATACATATTTACAAGCCCAGTCAATGGCTACGTGGGGTAAATTTTACGCCAAATTGTCGCTAGGTGCAAATGAGTCACACGATCTATCTGGCTGATTTAACTACATATATACCCATCTTGGGTTGGGGGTACAAATACTAGCCGGTCCCCATTCTTGATGCGCGCAGTCAGTCACAGCATCCATCCGGTGCCCGACAGTTGGATGAATACAGCCAGATTGTGTCACGCGAATAACAAACGGCATGGTCGAATCAGTGGAATACTGTGGAGACAAATCATTTCCTCAGCCGAACACCCGCACCGCCACCGTTTTCATCTATAAACTCAACCCCTGCGGATTCAAGGGCTGTGCGGATGGCGGTGATAGTTGTTTGCTTCAATTCTTCGCCGCGCTCAAGGCGGGAAACTGTGGCCTGCGCAACACCAGCCAGCGTCGCCAAATCTCGCACCCCAAGCCCGGTTGCAACCCTTGCCATTTTGCATTGTGTGGCGTTCATTTAATAACCCTGTTATTTTTCTTGACGTACACAGGCGCATGTGAAAAACATAACGCAGTTATCAATACCACAACCAGAGGCAAAAACAATGACCAAAGACCGCATTTGTGCGACCGCTACAGGTTTGCCGGAAGATGGCTTCAAAGAGAAGCATGAGATGTATTATGGGCGAAACTTCCCCGACGACGCCGCCGACAAGATCGCCCAATTCAAAGGGCTTTCCAGAATAGGGGCTGCGGCCTCTGATACAGTGATGTGTATCAATCTGGACGAGAGCGGGTATCTATCGCTTTTCGAGGTGATCCACCGGCTGTGCGATGAAATCGGGCCGGAGATCGACACGCTGCAGCACAAAGCCAAAGTCGGTTTGTATGCAGGTATGGGTGCGGGGAAGGCGCTATGACCCATACACTCACCCGCAGAACCCTTCTGGCGTCCGTTCCGGCAATCACGGCTATTCCCCTGCCTTGCCTGGCCAGTGCGCCCAGGGGCCCCGCCGATCTGTTTCAGCTTTGGCTGGCAGAAAAGGACTACATCAATGGTGTTCGGGGCTGGTCTGACGAAGAACTGGATATCGCCTGTGGACCAATGGATGCCCTCGAAGACGAAATACTGACAGCACCAGTGCACACCGCACAGGATTTGGCTGTGAAACTGGTCGTCAGCTCATGTTTCGGCGTCTTTGGCTGCAACAAAGTACTACGCGAAGCCGCCGCGATGCTGGGGCAGTCCCACCGGATCCCCAGTTTCGTATCCGCGCATTGACGGGGTGGCGTGATGCGCAATTGGGTGGTGAGATTGGCGGTATTCTTTGGCCTCAACCTGAATTGGGTTTTTGATCCTGTGGTGGCCAGACGACGGAGTGATCCGCTGCGGATAAAGAGGGGTAGGCGAGGGCGGTGAGCAATTGGAAAACGCACAGCGAACGCGTTCGAAATTTGGAATGATTTTTTCGGGACAGTTGACCCTAAATATATTTGGTGCTACCTGTCCCGAAAAGGAGATCAGAAAATGAACGCACCATACAATCAACAGTTTCCCTTTCCGGTCGTCGCAGAGGCGGCACAGGTGCCCTATGACACGATGAAGAAGTGGGTATTGCGCGGCCACCTGGTAATGAGCGAAGATGACCGGGAAACACTTGGCCGTGGCGGGGCGCGCATGTTGTCGTATCACACGACGGTACAAGCGTTGATCGCAGCAGATCTTTACCGGCAAGGTGTGACTATTTCCGAAGCCTCAGAAGCCGCATTGGAATTCGCTCACTTTGGTGACGACATGCGTGACGCAGGTGGACTGTTCGTCGGAGCCGCGACAGTTTTGACCTACAACGCAGACAGCCAGCGCAAAGCCAGAGTGCTCAGAGTTTCCAAGTCGGACAGCTTCCAATCCGTGCTCGGTAAGACTTGGCCGAACGGTATGGCTTCATCGGCCATCTTTCTCGATGTTCAGATGCTTCTGCTACGCAGGTCCTCCGCACTTGGAATGGATCGTGGTTGGATCATTGAAACCCTTGAGGACTAAGCGCCCCGATAACACCGACAAAACAGTTGTCGCCTAGACCTAAAGAAAGGTTAACAAAAGGCTACCAAGATGAGCACACCTCTTACCATAACAGTCCCGGAGGCGGCCGAGCGACTTGGCGCTCCAAAGACAGTGGTAATGAGGGTGGCCGAAGACCTGGGGCTTCTGATCTGTTTTGGCAACCGCAAGAGGATCAACCCGAATGACCTCAAGGAGATAATGGACTCATGCCGCAGCACGCCAAAGGCCCGCGCCTCTATCGCCGCAAAGACACCGGCATGTGGATCATCCGCGACACAGGCCGAGGGGACCGTTCAACAGGCTCTCGAGAGCGCAAAGCTGCTGAAAGGCAGCTTGCCCTCTACCTGTCAGAAAGAGACCGCCCCAGTGGCCCAGCTTCACCGACAGAAATGACAGTTGCCGAGGCGCTGAACACATACGCCACAGAACATGCGCCCGGTGTCTCTGACCCCGCCCGGATTGGATACGCCATTGAGGCACTTGTGCCGTTTTGGGGCGAGCGCCCGCTTTCGACCATCACCCGCGAAACCTGTAAGGCATACGGTAGGACGCGCCGCAAAGTGGTGAGGCGCGACCCGAAGACGAAAGAGGTTTTGGAAACTGCACCGGTCGCTCCCAGCACGATCCGCAAGGAACTTGGGACACTGGCGGCGGCAATCAACTACTGTAAAGACGAAGGATATGTTGTGAACCCGCCCAAGGTTCACTTGCCAGAAAAGACCGAGCCGAAAGACCGCTGGTTGACCCGGAACGAAGCTGCGCGGCTGTTGTGGGCTGCATGGCGCAATCCCGATTCCCGGCATCTGGCCCGGTTCATTCTGATCGCGCTGTATACCGGCACACGCAAGACCGCCATTCTGCGGCTGCGTTTCATGCCGAACACGTCAGGTGGCTGGGTCGATACCGAACGCGGCCAGATGTACCGCCGTGGCCAAGGTGAAACGGAAACCAAGAAGAAACGCCCCCCGATCCGCCTACCTCGCCAGCTCGCAGCCCACCTGCGTCGATGGGAACGTGGTCAAAACCGTTGGGCAATAGAGTTCAAAGGTGCCGGGGTCGGATCAATCAAAACCGCCTGGAAAACGGCTGTTGCCGAGGCCGGGCTTTCCGGGACTGGCGTTACACCTCACACCCTGCGCCACACGGCGATCACCTGGGCGATGCAGGCGGGGGGGGCCGACATATGGGAAACCGCCGGTTACTTTGGCGTCAGCATCGAAACCATGCACCGTGTCTATGCGCACCACCATCCCGATCATCAGGACAGCACTGTGAAGGCGATGGAAAGGGGAGGGCGGAAACTGTGAGGCCGCACAAATTCAGCACAGAAAGCCGTTTTGAAGGGCGAACAAAACAAGCTACAAATCGTGATCAGAAGGAGAATATCAATGCTTGATCAGTCTTCGGGAGGCAGGGGTCGGAG
>DQCL01000284.1:0-160 GCA_003533975.1 Octadecabacter sp.
TCAACCTGTTTGGGCTGCTCCCGTGGGATGCGCCAGCGCCAGAATCCATTTTGTCGCTGGTCTTTATCGGCATCATGCCGATTGTGTTGGGTATCTCGATGTGGATGCAGCAAAAGTTGAACCCAGCGCCCACTGACCCTACGCAAAAAATGATCTTTGC
>DQCL01000284.1:181-13671 GCA_003533975.1 Octadecabacter sp.
GCCTTGGGTCTTCATGTTCATGCTGGGTAGCTTTGCCAGCGGCCTTGTTCTGTACTGGATCGCGAACAACACCATCACGTTTACCCAGCAATATGCCATTATGCGCAGCCAAGGCTTTAAGCCTGATATCTTCGGCAACATCACTGGGCGCAATAAAACGGACACTGAGTGATGGGTACGGTCGCTGAACTTTGGCGGCACCCGATAAAAAGCCACGGTCGCGAAACCCTCGCGGCTGTGGACCTGAGCGCCGGAAAATGTGTGCCTTGGGATCGCCATTGGGCGGTTACCCATGATTTGACCAAATACGACGGGTCAGGTTGGGCGAGATGTCAGAACTTTATGATTGGCACACGGACGCCAAAGCTTGCGGGTATCTGGGCGGAATTTGATGAAGCTCTCGGGCAGATCACATTGCGCCACCAAGATATCGGCGCCATCACCTTCGACCCGAACGAAGACGCCGACGCATTTCTCAAATGGATCGCACCGCTATGTCCTACCGACCGCGCCGTACCGACAGGTATCGTTGCCGCTGACGGGCGCGGGATGACAGATTCGGATTACCCTTCTGTTTCCATCATGACCCGTGCCAGTCACGCTGCCGTAGAAGACGCGATCGGGAAACCACTCGAGCTTGAGCGTTGGCGTGGGAACATCTGGCTTGACGGCACCCAGCCCTTCGAGGAATTCGAATGGATCGGTAAAACGATCCGCATCGGCACTGCCGAACTCGAAATTCGTGAACCGATTGAACGCTGCATGCACACTGCATCCAACCCTGTGACAGGTGAACGCGACGCGGATACACTTGGCACACTGAATTCAAAATTCGGCCATCAGAACTTCGGCATCTACGCTGTCGTTACCAAAGACGGCCATGTCGCGCTCGGCGACCAATCAGAGGTGCTCTAATGCAGCTTCCATTTCCAGCCGCCGAAGAACCGGATGATGTCACGCGCGAAGCGGGTCGCAAAATGTTTGCCGGCGAAACGGACTTCGTCAAAGGCGTCGTCGCGATGGATGGTTTGCCAGAAGCAGACCGCCCCGAAGTCTGCTTTGCTGGCCGCTCAAACGTTGGGAAATCNNTATGGCTATGCGAACGCGCCGGTTGCTGTCGTGGAAAAATGGCAGCGGTTGTTGAAGAATTATCTGCGTGGGCGCGTGACGTTGCGCCGTGCATTTGTGCTGGTCGATGCACGCCACGGAGTTAAATCCGTAGACGAAGAAATCATGGCGCTGCTGGCAAGCGCTGCCGTGACGTTCCAATGCGTGATGACGAAGACCGACAAGCTTAAAAAGGGCGACTTGGACAAGGTATTGGTGCAGGTGCGTGAGAAACTGCAAAAATTCCCGTCCGCCTATCCAGAGCTGATCATCACATCCTCTGAGAAGGGCGAAGGCATTGAAACGTTGCGTGCAATCATCGCAGGGTTAGACTGACCCCAGACGACGCCCATAGGACCGCCATGAGAAAGCAAGATATGAACCGCGATTGGATCGCCACAGCCGCCACCCTCAGCGCGGCGCTGCCCTATCTGCAACGTTACAACGACGCGATTGTTGTCATCAAATTGGGTGGCCATGCGATGTCCTCCGATGAGGAGATGGAGAATTTCGCGCGGGACGTGGTGCTGATGCAGCAAGTCGGCGTGAACCCCGTGATCGTCCATGGTGGTGGGCCGATGATCAATGAGATGCTCGATAAGCTCGACATCAAATCAGACTTCGTGAACGGCAAACGGGTGACAGACAAAGCAACCGTTGAAGTCGTTGAAATGGTGCTGTCCGGCCGCGTGAATAAATGGATCGTGAATGCAATCAATCGACAGGGCGGCCGTGCAGTTGGGCTCTCTGGTAAGGACGCAAATCTGATGACCTGTGATCAGGATGCGCCGGAACTCGGCTTGGTTGGCACTCCAGCCGAGATCGACACCGAGGTCCTGAAGACTTTGTTTGACGCCAACACAATCCCCGTGATCGCGCCGCTTGGTGCGGGCCGCGATGGGGAGACGCTGAATGTGAACGGCGATACCGCTGCGGGTGCCTATGCATCTGCGTTGAATGCTGACCGCTTATTGCTGCTGACGGATGTGTCTGGTGTGAAAGACGGGGCAGGCAATGTTCTGACTGAACTTACACCAGAGCAAATTGCCGAGCTGACGACGTCCGGTGTTATTGCGGGCGGCATGATCCCGAAAACGCAGACATGTCTTGATGCGATCGCAGGTAACGTACGCGCAGCAGTAATCCTAGATGGCCGCGCACCAAACGCTTGCCTGCTTGAACTGTTTACCGAACACGGCGCGGGGTCCATCATTCGGGCCGCGAGGTGACGCTGGACGATCTGAACGCCGCAGCCACCTCGCTGCACCTCACCGCGCTTGGCGGTTTTCATGAAGATGGCAAAACAACTATCCTGCTCGGCCCTTTAGAGCCCGGGTTTTGGCCTTTCGTGACCGGTCATCCCGACTTCAAAGGGGACGATCCGCTCGACAATTGGTCAAGTGCTGCAATTTCCTCCTTGGCGGATGATCTTCATGCGCGGGCCATATTCCCGTTTGGCGGGCCGCCCTACCATCCATTTATCGCATGGGCGCTGCGCAGCGGAGAGGGCTGGGCCAGCCCAGTCGGGTTGCTCGTTCACAAAGACGCAGGCCTGTTGGTGTCCTATCGCGGGGCGTTGGTGTTTGACCGTGTGATCCCCCTGCCCAGCCCTGCGACACCCCCCTGTGAGAGCTGCGCAGACAAGCCATGCCTTACCGCCTGCCCTGTCTCTGCCCTGAGCCCTAATGGATACGAAGTAGAGAGCTGCAAGACGTACATGGATGCCGATGTAACCTGCCGCGCAGCCTGTCGCGTGCGCATGTCGTGCCCTGTCAGCAAATCCTACAGCCGCGATCCAGCGCAGACCGCATTCCATATGGAGGCCTTCCACCCATCATGACAAAACGTTTGATCCTAATCCGCCACGCCAAGTCGAGCTGGGATGCCCCATTCGACGACCACGCCCGAACCTTGAACGGCAAAGGGCGGGACGCTGCAACAGCCATCGGCGGCTGGTTGCGTACGAAAGGCTATTTGCCGGATACGATCTATAGTAGCGACGCTGCGCGCACGCAGGAGACGACAGAACGGGTCGTCAAAGCGTTAGGCACGAGCCCAACGATCATATTCAAAGACAATATGTACCACGCCCAACCCGCAACGCTGATGCGTGTGCTTCAAAAATCCGAAGGGGACACGGTTGCGCTTGTAGCCCACAACCCCGGTATCGCGTTCTTCGCAGAAGCGATTGTCGCGCAACAACCCGACCATCGTCGGTTCCTGGATTACCCAACCGGCGCAACGCTGGTCTGCGACTTGCCAAAAACAAATTGGGCCGACGCGGTTTCCCGGTCGGCCCAAGTGGTAGATTTCGTGGTCCCGAAAGACTTGGCCTAGTGGCCTAGAATCTGACTGAGGAACAGCTGCGTGCGTTCTGATTGTGGGTTGTTGAAGAACTCTTCAGGCTCGTTCTGCTCAACAATTTGGCCGGCATCCATAAAGATAACGCGGTTCGCAACCTGACGCGCAAAGCCCATTTCGTGGGTCACGCAGATCATTGTCATGCCTTCTTCAGCAAGCTCGATCATCGTGTCGAGAACTTCTTTGATCATTTCAGGGTCAAGCGCAGACGTCGGTTCATCAAACAACATGATGCGTGGCTTCATGCAAAGCGAACGCGCAATCGCCACACGTTGCTGCTGACCACCAGATAATTGGCCCGGATACTTCAGCGCCTGATCAGGGATTTTCACCTTCTCAAGGAAGTGCATCGCGATCTCTTCGGCTTCTTTCTTGGGTGTCTTACGAACCCAGATCGGTGCCAGCGTACAGTTTTCAAGAATGGTCAGATGCGGGAACAGGTTGAAGTGCTGAAACACCNNTTGAAGTGCTGAAAGCACATGCCAACCTCAGAGCGGATCTTGTCGATGTTCTTGAGGTCAGATGACAGCTCTGTGCCGTCGACCATGATCGTGCCCGCTTGGTGTTCTTCCAAACGGTTGATGCAGCGGATCAGCGTCGATTTACCGGACCCTGACGGGCCACAAACCACGATACGTTCGCCGCGGTTCACCGTGAGGTTGATGTCGCGCAGCACGTGGAATGTGCCGTACCACTTGTTCATATCCGTAATCTGGATGGCGACCTCGTCAGAGACCTTCATCGCTTCGCGATTGATCGCGCGTTCTGTTGTTGTGTCAGACATTGATGGTCTCCTTAACGGTGCTCACGTTGAAGCTTTTTCTCGAGATGTAGGGAATAACGGCCCATGCTGAAGCAGAAGATGAAGAACAGCACGCCGATAAAGACGAAGAGTTCCCAATAGATGCCGTTCCAGTCCGTGTCGGCACGGATGGCATTGGCGAGTCCAATTGGGTCAAACAGGCCGATGAAGACCACCAAAACGGTATCTTTGAACAGGCCGATGAAGGTGTTCACGATGCCCGGGATAGAGATTTTCATCGCTTGCGGCAGCACGATGAGCTGCATGGACTGCCAGTAAGACAGGCCCAGCGAGTCCGCGCCTTCATACTGACCTGTTGGCAGCGCTGCGAGGCCACCGCGAATAACTTCCGCGATATACGCCGCTGCGAACAGCGTCACCATGATGATGACCCGAAGCAACAAATCAAAGTTTGAACCTGGAGGCAGGAAGTAGTTCAGCAGCAAGGATGCTGTGATCAACCAAACAATAAGTGGCACGCCACGAATTACTTCAATGAAGGCGACGCAGATCTTGTTAACGAAAAACAAGTGGGACTGACGACCAAGCGCGAGCAAGATACCCAGCGGCAAGGACAAAACGATACCCGCCACCCCAATGATCAAAGCCAACATAAAGCCACCGATTTGGCGGCTATCCACTGGCGTAAGCCCAACGCGGCCCAGCTCGGCATAGGTATCACGAACAGAAGCTGTGACGCTCAATTCCTGATTCCGCGCACTGAGGTATGTCGACAACGCACTGCGGTCTTCGTTCGTGGCGTCTTCCGGCAACTGATTAACGTTGATCATATTACGATAGCCACGCGGCAGTTCGGCACGCGCTGCCTCAGCAGTTTCGCGCAGGTCCGGTAGTGACGCTTCACGTTCTTCGAGGGACGTAAGTGCGCCTAAGAAACTGTTAGCTTCCGTCGCTTCCGTAGACACGCGGAACGCGGCTTGTGACAAGTTGCTTTCATCGTTGCGAAGTGCCGTGAGGCCCGCCATTTGGCTCAGCAGTTTCGCTTGAGGCGCTTCAAGATCATCTGCATTTGTCGCTACGATTTTGCCATGAATGACTTCAAGTGAAGCTATGTTTGCAGAAAGACCCGCCATCGCAGTTTCAATGTCTGCACGCAAGGCAGCGAGATCAGCAAGTGACGATGCGGATGTTACGCCTGCGGCGCGATCACTCAAATCTGTAAGCGGTTCCGACAGCTCTGCTTTGTCGACCATCGCAGCAACATCGTCCAAAATGGACGGGTCGTCTTGGGCCGCGCTCGCCACCATGATTTCGGATACTTCATTTAGATCAGCCGTATCTTCTTCAAGGTCAGACAAAGCGCTTGCTAGGAGTGAACCAACATTCCCGATCAGAGTTTCGGCAGAAGATGCCGCGCTCTCAGCTTCGGCAATTGCCGCTTCGCTGTCAGATGTCGCTGTCGGTGCACCACCCCATTCGGCCAGAATGTCGGACAGGTCAGAGATGCTTTCTTGCGCAGCGTCCAGCTGTTCGAACGCAGCAGTCTTCGGTTCGATCTGTTGTTCGATCGCGAACTCACCAACACGGATGCCGGCCATCTCGATGACCGTTGCATTCTTCTCTTCGAGTGCCACGGCGATGTCAGCGGCTTTATCTTCGCCTTGAGCCTCAAGTGCCGCGACTTCAGCTGGAAGTTCAGCGGTGCGCGCTTCAAGTGTCGAAACAGTCGTATCAAAACGCCCAGCGCCGATTGCCTTATGCAGACCATCGCTCAGCGGGGTCATAACGACACCCCACCACAGTAAAGCCGCTGCAAGGGCAAGAAGGTTAGATACGATTGGACCGGTCACCTTGCTGAGGAATTTAAGAGCGACAAATCCAACAACGAAACCAAGTGCGGCGAAAATCGGCGTCCAGAAAGACCCGCCCCAGATCAGCCAAACGGCAAGGAATGGGTACGACAGTGAGAACCACATCAGCTGGCTCGGCACTTTGTCCGCAAAAAGGATCGGTGCGAGGGCAACAAACAGAAGAACGAACGCCAAGATTGGGCGCCAGTACTCTTCAGGTGGGTAGAACCCGAACAACAGTTGTAGCCAACGGTCTTCGATCACAGCCCAGCACGCGCCGTCGTGGCTGTCTTTGTAGAAGGAAAACAGAACTTCGCGACATTCCGTAAGCGAGCCTGCGTTCCAAACACCGCCAAATGCCCAAGGAAGGACCAATGCCAGTGCCAAATAGACGATGTAGAGCGAAATTACAGTGAGAAGGATGTTCAACCAGCTGGAGAACAGGTTCTCACGCATCCATTTGATCGCGCCCTTTTGACCGACCGGTGGTGATTTTTCGGGCAACATCTCGCTGCGAACGTAGCCGACGCCGTGTGTGTTTGTATCGGTCATATCAACGCTCCTGCAACTGTGTGCGGTTGTTGTAGACGTTCATCACGCCCGAAATCGTAAGGCTAAGCACCAAGTAGAATGCAGCCATCAATAGGATACCTTCTAATTCTCGGCCTGTTTGGTTGATCGTGATGCCACCCAATGTCGCGCGAACGTCCATGTAGCCCACCGCAATCGCCAGCGAGGAGTTCTTGGTCAAGTTTAGGTACTGCGAAATCAGCGGCGGAATGATGACCCGCATCGCCTGAGGCAGAATAACAAGGTTCATGGTGCGGCTTGGGCGAAGGCCCAGCGCGGCGGCAGCTTCTGACTGTCCTTTGGAAATCGCGAGGATACCAGAGCGGACAATCTCAGCGATAAACGCACCTGTATAAAGCGACAGAGCAATCCAAAGCGCGATCAGCGAGTTACGAAGGTGAATGCCATCAGTGAAGTTGAAGCCTTTGATGTAAGGGATCTGCAGATGTGCTCCCATCAAGAACAACAACACACCAGTCGGTACGATGAGAAGCGCAAGCTGCTGGTACCAAGTCGTTGGGCGAACACCCGTGCTTTCTTGGACCGCATCAGCGCGACCGCGCACAAGGCGGATTGCGAAAACACACGCAATCAGGACTACGCCAATGAGCAACCAGTTCATCAATGGAGACCCAAGGAAACCATTTTCGAATACGATGCCGGGGACGTAAACACCACGGTTTGTCACCGCAACACTGTCACCCAATAGCATGGAGGCGTCTCCGCCAACTTTGAAGTCACGTGGCTGTGGCATACTTTCGGTCATAATCGCGAAGATCGCGATGATCCAAAGCAGCAGCGGCACGTTCCGGAAACCTTCAACGTAGACAGCCATCAGGCGGCTAACGACCCAGTTTTTGGAAAGGCGCAGCACACCGACGAATACGCCAATAACCGTGGCCAAAACGCACCCGAGGAATGCGACGAGAAGCGTGTTCAAGATGCCGACAATGGCCGCACGCATGTGTGTAGACTGGGAGGTATACTCGACCAGACGTTGGTTAATGTCATAGCCCGCTGGCTGTGTCAGAAACCCGAAATTGAAATCTTTGCCCAAGGCGGACAAATTCTGGATGGTATTATTCACGAGCCAGTAAAGCCCCAACACCACCAAGATCATCGCAATCACCTGAATGGTGATGGAGCGGTAGCGCGTATCATAGATAAGCTGGCTAAGCCGAAAGCTGGCCTTCGGTGGATCCGTAAGCGTTGTCATCCCTGAACTCCCTGGCCCTGGTCATCTCTGCGCCGGTTAGTCCGACTGCATGTGAAACAGGATTTTATTTGGTATCGTCTTTGTATGCACAAAGCATACGCGAAAGGGCGCGACCCGTAGGTCGCGCCCTTTGCTAAGTAGTGTTTAGCGGAATGGTGGGGAGTAGATCAGACCACCTTCAGTCCACATGGCGTTCAGGCCACGCGCAAGACCGATTGGTGTGTTCTCACCAATGTTCTTCTCAAACAGCTCACCGTAGTTGCCGCCCGCCATGATAGCGTTCTTAGCCCAGTCAGCTTCGAGACCGAGCATCGCGCCCAGTTCACCTTCTGTGCCCAAGAGACGGTTGATCTCTGGGTTGTCGGTGCCAGCAGACAGTTCTGCGATGTTTGCAGATGTCACGCCAAGCTCTTCAGCTGTGATCAAAGCGTTCAATGTCCAACGTGTAACGTCAGCCCATTCGTTGTCGCCGTGGCGAACAAGTGGACCGAGTGGCTCTTTGGAGATGATTTCTGGCAGCAGAACGTGATCGCCAGGTGCTTCGAATGTTGCACGTGTCGCAGCAAGGCCGGACGCGTCAGTTGTGTAAACGTCACATGCGCCAGCAAGGTACTGCTGCTGTGCTTCTGCGTTTGTTTCGATTGGCACTGGCTCATAGGAGATGTTGTTGGAACGGAAGAAGTCCGCCAAGTTCAGCTCTGTTGTTGTACCAGTCTGGATGCAGACAGTCGCGCCGTCGAGATCCTTAGCGGAAGAAACGCCGAGGTCACGTGGAACCATGAAGCCTTGGCCGTCATAGTAGTTAACACCAGTGAATTCGAACTTCAGGTCGACGTCACGGGAGAATGTCCACGTTGTGTTACGTGCGAGGAAGTCGATTTCGCCAGATGCAAGAGCAGTGAAGCGAGTCTGACCAGTTGTCGGAACGAATTCTACAGCGTTCGGATCGCCAAGAACAGCAGCCGCAACAGCGCGACATACGCCAACGTCAAAGCCTTCCCATACGCCGTTTGCGTCTGGAGCAGCAAAACCTACGAGGCCAGTTGTCACGCCGCAGTTCAAAGTGCCGCGCGCCTTGACATCGTCAAGCGTGCCAGCAGCAGCAGCACCAGCAGCAAGACCAGCAACGGTCATTGCGCCGAGGAGTACTGAATTTTTCATTTATATACCTTCCTGAGTTTCCCTGCGTGAGCCACAGGGTTTTTAGTTCTGTCCAGTTGGACAGGGGCGATACGCGCAGGCAAGCCAGCGCAATGCGGGGAGAGTGGGGGGATTCCGGCAAAGACGTCAAGGGGCCGCTTGCCATTAACTAATAAAATCGTCAGGACATTTGGTAAGTAACGGGACATTTTGCGGTCGATTTTCCTGCAAGGGCTCTAGCTCGCCATCTGGTAGAAACGCGCCGCGTGCAGAAACGCATTCTTTTTAATTTCAGCAACTTGTGCATCATCATCGTCAACGCCCCACTGTTCGGCCTGCCAAGTTTCATCAACACGGGACAATTCCCACGAATCTGACGCCGACAAACGACGTTGCGTAACCGCAAGTGCCAATACCAATGATCCCGACATTGCGATCAGGTCATGAAATGCGGCCAGTTCAAACGATGATGCGGCAAAAAGGGGCGAAGTGAGCGCATTCAGAGCGGTTTCATCCTGCGTAACAGGCATTACGCCCTGAGTTGAAACCAAACGACCGCCGAACGTCTCGTGTGCCCAATCCAAAAGCGGGTCCCACTTTCGTGATTGGCGTTCGACGAGTTCCGCCGGGGAATCGGCGCGATAGCACAGCAAATCACTGCCGCCATAGGCCGCTAGCATCGTCGCAACTTCGTCGAACTGGACCGCAACTTTATCAATCGCAGCGTTCGCTGAGCGCGTGAAGGGCATAACATTCGGGTCGATCTTTTCGTCAACCGCACGCCATTCTTCGGCAATCGCGTCGCCCATGTCGCGGCTCGGCACGATGAGGGGCGCTTTTGCCGGTGTTTTCACGGGGCGCGTGTCCAACTGAACCGCAAATCCGCCATCCTGCTCAACCACGCTCACATCGGTCCAAAACCGTTTTGCAACCCAGTCACTCATTTTGGCACCTCACAACAGCCCGTCAAATGGATTGTCTGGCGCATGGGATTCTGCCCAGCCAAAGAATTTCCAAGACTTCTCCATGTGCGGCGGCAGAGAGGCTTTGATCCAAAGCTCCTTACCCGTTTCAGGATGTTCAATTCGCAATGACCGCGCGTGTAAGTGCAGCTTACGGCCGATTTCCTCGCCCATGCCAGCGCCCCACCCGTCGCCGGGGTTATCTTGCACTGCCGCAGAGCCGTATTTGCCGTCGCCAATGATCGGATGCCCAATCTCGGCCATATGTGCGCGAAGCTGGTGCGTCCGTCCTGTTACGGGCGTCATAGCAACCCAAGCCGTGCGATCCGCCAATGAGGTCAGAACAGTGTAATCCGTATGCGCGCGTTTGGCGCCCGTGGTTTTATCGACATCTTTGGGGTGGACGCACCGCATACGTTCGTTGTCGCCTTTCGCGCCGTGACCGCCTTGCTTCACCAGGCCATATTTGATCGAACCCAGCTTTGGAATCGGCACGCCAGCGACAAGCGCCCAGTAGATTTTCTCGGTGTTGCGGTGACGGAATGCTTCGGTAAGCGACTTGGCGGCCATGCGTGTACGCGCAAGGATCAGAACACCGGATGTATCTTTGTCGAGGCGGTGCACCAAGCGGGGTTTTTCGTCATAGCCAAACTTCAACGCCTCAGCGAACCCATCGACGTGGCGGAGCTGTTTGCTGCCGCCCTGCGTCGGTAGCCCTGCGGGCTTGTTCAGCGCGATCACGTGGTCGTCTTTATAAATCACACAGCCTTGGATCAGCTCGATATCCGCCTTTTTCATGTCGCGAGGGCGGCTTTCGATTTGATCGGCGTCCGGCAGCGGTGGAATGCGGACCCTCTGGCCAACTTCAACACGCGTGTTGGACTTCACCCGCCCGCCTTCGACGCGGATCTCACCTTTGCGGCACATCTTTTCGATGCCGCCCTGCTGAAGATGTGGAAAGCGACGCTTCATCCAGCGATCAAGGCGCTGGTCGCCCTCATCTGGTCCGACGGTTAGGTTTTGAACGCGGCTCATGCCAGCAATCCTCTCATAAGGAAAATTCCCGCGACGAGTGCCGCGATAGATAGGATAACGGACAGGATAACGTATATCGCGGCTTGCCCGACTTCGCCGCGTTCAAACAGAGTGTAAGCCTCAAGTGAGAACGCCGAAAACGTTGTGAAACCACCTAGAATACCCGTCATCAGGAATGGATTCAGATGGCTCAGCATTTTTTGCCCAAGGTAGACAACAGCCAGCCCCATCAAAAACGACCCGATTATGTTCACAGCCAACACACCCATAGGAAAACCACCTGTAGGGCGGAACATGGCGATGCCCACGCCGTAGCGGGCTGCAGCACCGATGGCACCGCCTAAAGCGACCTGAAAGACAGTTGGTATCATGGGCGCGTCATATGCGCTCAACGCACAGAGTCAACCGTTGCGCTTGTCACGTAGCTTCGCAAAATAGTCGACACGCTTCTTTAAATCACGCTCAAACCCGCGATCGACAGGCAGATAATAGACGCCGCGCTTCATCCCGTCGGGGAAATAGTTAGCACCACTAAACCCGTCTTCTGCGTCATGGTCATAGGCGTAACCGTCACCATACCCAATGTCCTTCATCAAGGAGGTTGGCGCGTTCAGGATATGCTTGGGTGGTGGTTCTGATCCAGTTTGCGTCGCCGCATTCATCGCCGCCTTGTACGCGACATAAACCGCATTGGATTTCGGGGCGAGCGCGAGGTAGGTCAGCGCTTGCGCCAGTGCCAGCTCTCCTTCAGGGCTGCCAAGGCGTTCATAAGTTTGCCAAGCTTGTAGACAGATGTGCTGCGCCTGCGGATCGGCCAATCCGATATCCTCAACAGCCATGCGGGTAATCCGCCGCGCTAGGAAACGCGGGTCTTCGCCGCCTTTCAGCATTCGTGCAAACCAATAAAGTGCAGCGTCCGGGTCGGATCCGCGCACAGACTTATGGAGAGCGGATATAAGATTGTAGTGCTCGTCGCCGGACTTGTCATACCGAGCGGCGCGCTTCATCAAGCGGGTTGTTAGTGCGTCGGTGTCGAGCTTGCCGTCCACTTTCCACGCCGCGACCTGTTCGATCAGGTTCAACAGAGCACGCCCGTCTCCGTCCGCCATTTCCAGCAGGTTCTCACGCGCGGGGCCGTCGAGGGGGAGTTTGCGGTCCAATTCAGCCTCGGCACGCTGGGCCATGCGCTCAAGGTCCGCAAGGGACAACCGTTCGAGGACAAGAACCTGTGAACGTGACAAGACCGCGGCGTTCAACTCAAAGCTCGGGTTTTCCGTTGTCGCACCAACGAGCAGAATGGTGCCGTCTTCCATGTGCGGCAGAAAACCGTCTTGCTGGGCTTTGTTGAAACGGTGAATCTCATCGACAAACAACAGTGTGCCTTTGCCGTTTTGCCGACGTATCTTAGCCGCTTCGAACACTTTGCGAAGCTCAGGAACGCCCGTAAAGATCGCGCTGATCTGAATGAAATGCAGATCGGTTTCATCGGCAAGCAGCCGCGCGATTGTCGTTTTCCCGACACCGGGCGGGCCCCAAAAGATCAAGGATGACAGGGATCCAGACGCGAGCATCACCCCAAGCGGAGCCTCAGGCCCAAGAACCTGTTCTTGTCCGATGACTTCCCCCAGATTGCGCGGACGCAACCTGTCCGCCAAAGGACGGGGCGCTGTGTCGGGCGTTGCAGCCCCAGAGTCGAAAAGATCAGCCATATGTTAAACTAGTTCGTGGATGCTGATGCCACAACGCAAAAGGCCCGCCTGAAACAGACGGGCCTTCGCAAATTCTATTTGGGTTGCTTACGCTTCTGCTGCTTCTTCAGCTTCAACGCGGGCTTTGTCGCCTGCGCCTTTCGCGTCAACGTCGCGGTCAACGAATTCGATGATCGCCATTGGCGCCATGTCACCGTAGCGGAAACCGGCTTTCAACACGCGCACGTAACCACCTTGGCGGTCTTTGTAGCGTGGGCCCAGAATGTCGAACAATTTCGCGACATACTTGTCTTGCTTGAGCTGCGCATTGGCCTGACGACGGGCGTGCAGGTCGCCGCGTTTCGCCAGTGTGATCATCTTTTCGATGATTGGGCGCAGTTCTTTTGCCTTAGGCAATGTTGTTTTGATTTGCTCATGTTCGATGAGCGAGCCAGCCATGTTAGCCCACAAAGCCTTACGGTGTTCGTGGGTACGGTTTAGGCGGCGGTAACCTCGTGCGTGACGCATGTGTCTTCTCCAATAATGTGCCCTCTACGGGCTGTTTTGCTTTGTCTGGCACCGGATGCGTGTCCGGTACTCTCATTGGGTCATATGACCAGTCGTTAACCCGATTTCCGGCGTATGGGTCCGGTATGGGTCGGGTATGGGTTTGGTATGGCTGGCGACTGGCGCCAGCCAAATCGTTACTTAGAAAGAGTCTTCGAATTTCTTCGCAAGATCTTCGATGTTGTCCGGTGGCCAGTCCTCAACGTCCATGCCGAGGTGCAGACCCATGCC
>DQCL01000277.1 GCA_003533975.1 Octadecabacter sp.
AATCTGATGTCATTGGATAAATCTGGATGATGAAATGGTGCCCCCACACGGACTCGAACCGCGGACCTACTGATTACATATCAGTTGCTCTACCAGCTGAGCTATAGGGGCACTGGGCGGTGACTTAAGGGACCTTTCGAGTTCGCGCAAGAGGGTTATGAACAGAAATCTGCATCAATGACGGTTCCACTGATGATAAATCACGCATAAGGTCTCAAAAACAACATTTCACAACGGCAGCGGGCGCGGATTTTATGCAGATTGTTTACCATATCGGCGCAAATTGTACGGATCAGGATCGGCTCCTCAAGTCTGTTCTCAAGAACGCTGAAACTTTTGCTGAACAGGGAGTGAAAGTTCCCGGCCCCGGAAAATACCGGAGACTTATTCGCGAAACAATTCAAGCACTTGATGGACAACAACCCGCGAGTGATACACGCGAAATTCTGATGGATGCGATTCTCGACGATGAGCAATGCAACCGCCTCGTGATGAGCCACGCACAGTTTATGTGCGTGCATAGACGTGTTTTTGAAGATGGCATTTTCTACACTTTAGCAGAACAGAAACTTCAGGGCCTTTCGGACCTGTTTCCTGACGACGATATCGAAGTTTTCATTGGTTTACGTAATCCTGCAACGTTCATTCCCGCGACGTTCGGGGACAGCGGCTCAAACAATTTCGCCAAGTTCATGAGTGGGGTCGATCCGCTTGATTTGCGCTGGTCTGATCTGATTGCGCGTATTCGCACGATTTTCCCGCGCGCCAGACTGACCGTTTGGTGCAATGAGGACACGCCGCTCATTTGGGCGCAGCTTATTCGCGAGCTTGGGGGCGTTGACCCCCTCACCAAAATCACAGGGGGGTTTGACCTTCTCAGTGCGATCATGAGCGCTGAGGGCATGAAACACTTTGTAACCTACCTGAAGGCCAATCCGCCCCAGACAGAACAACAAAAGCGGCGCATTATCGCAGCGTTCTTGGAGAAATACGCGCTGGACGACGAGATCGAGGACGAGATCGACATTCCCGGTTGGACTGATGAGACAGTGGCCCAACTGACCGCGAATTATGACGAGGACATTGACCGTATCGCCCGCATGGAAGGTGTGAATTTCATTGGCCCATGATAGCACGAGACCCCGCGCGTTCATGCAATGCGATGTTTTCAGCACGACCCCGACAGGGGGCAACGGGCTGGCAGTCGTACTGGACGGTGACGGGCTGAGCGATGATGACATGCAGACCTTCGCGCGCTGGACCAATCTGGCCGAAACAACTTTTGTCTGCCCGCCGAGCGATCCAGCTGCTGATTACGACATCCGCATCTTCACCGTCTCACGCGAGTTGCCCTTTGCAGGGCACCCTACCCTAGGCACGGCGACATGCTGGCTTGCCGCAGGCAACTCGCCCCAAAAAGCAGGTGTGATCCGGCAGAACTGCGGCGTTGGCTTGGTCGAGATTGACCTGAGCGGCGACACTCCTGCCTTTATCGCCCCTCCGACTGCGGTAACCGAAATGCCAATGGCAAAGCTTACAGAGATCACGGCAGCGCTGAACCTTGACCCTGCGCGTATCACTCGTCACGCAGTTCTCGACAATGGCCCTGTCTGGCATGCCATTGAGATGCGTGATGCAGATGACCTGCTATCCCTTGATGCTGACGCGATTACGCCAGTCAAAGGTTTGGCTGTCGGCCTGATCGCGCCTCATGCAAACGGCGATGTGGATTATGAGGTCCGGATGTTTTCCATGTGGTCTGGTTTAACCGAGGACCCGATCACCGGTTCCCTGAACGCAGCACTTGCCCATTGGATGCAGGCGCAAGGCCGCGTGCAGCAGCCACATATCGTGGCACAAGGCACATGTATCGGGCGTCATGGCCGCGTGCATGTAATCCCGTCGTCAGATGATCCGAACAACGGACCAATGCGTATCGGCGGCCACACAAATATCTTGATCGAAGGTCTCGTGACCCTCTAAACAGTATCCACCTCAAACGCCCCTATGGGGCGACTACATGCCGAGCGCTTCTTTATACATTTCAAGCACGGCTTCTTCTTCTGCGATGTCATCGCTGTCACGCTTGCGCAGTGCGATCACTTTGCGCATGACTTTGGTGTCGTAACCACGACCCTTGGCCTCGGCCATCACTTCTTTTTGCTGCTCGGCGAGATCTTTCTTCTCGGCATCGAGGCGTTCGATCCGTTCGATGAACTGACGCAATTCGTCTGCGGTTACGCGGTAGCTTGTGTCGGTGGATGTATCGGACATTTCGGGCCTCATGTGGGTTGGATCGGCCCCTTCCCTAACCGCCTCTGCGTCGCGCGGCAAGCGGTTGCGTGCAGCGCGCGGGCAAGGTACGCGATGTCAGGCAAAACAGGAGACGCAAATGGACCTATTGATCAGCATTGGCGCCGTCATTTCGGTGATTGGCCTCGTTGGAATTATCCTGAGCATCCTGAAAGTACGTCGTGCAAAACGCGAAGCGACCAACGACGAGGAACTTCGCGCAAAGATTCAAGCAGTCTTGCCGCTGAACCTTGGGTCATTTTTGCTGTCGGTTATCGGATTGATGTGCGTCGTGGTTGGCGTGATCCTCGCCTGAAATCACCCGACGGCGTCAAAACCGCGTGCGTCATTAATCGCTTCATCAAGCAGATCCGGCACAGCCCATATTTCACTATCTTGTTCCCAGACGCGCATTTCTTTACGCAAACCGATCAGCCCCGCAGATTGTGCTGCACGCATCGGGCCGCCCTTGCGGCGCGGGAAACTGATTGCATGAACCGCTAAGGCGTCGATGTCTGAAGGTCGCTGGACTGCGCCCTCATCAACGCAGGCCGCACCCTCAACAAGAAGTGCTGCAATCAGTTTGCGCTCCACTTCGACATTTCTGTCGGCTTTCGTTCTGCCTCCAAACGGCCCTTTGCGAAATCCGTACGCGACCATCGCACCGTCGATATCCGGCTCGTTCGCGCCCTTTTCAACCAGGTTTTCTGCAGCGCGTCGCATAGCCTTGCGCAAACGCGCCTCCACGGCTTTTCCCATCGGCACGACAGGGCGGAAAACGTTGTCCACCTTTTCAATCAGAGCACTATCAATCTTGCGTTCAGCCATAAAGACGTGCCGCAATGCGATGGATTGCGGGTGCTCCAAGCAGCGTGCAAACGCATCCTCTTCGAATGCCAAACCCGCATCAAACGGAAGCAAGGCCGCAACCTCAACGCAGTCCACCACCCGATCAGGAGCATGCAATGGATTACCGTCTAAGCCAGCACGCGCCTTGGCGATTGCCGTGGCATGTGCGCGCGCGTCCTGGAAGTGTGTCCGATTGTCCCGCGTTGGCCTTGGCCCCTTATTTTGTTCCACGAGGTTTTGAGCAAAAGTCACGGCCCCAGATCCAAGATCACCTTGGACGATCCCGTCAATAAGCCCGATCCGATGTGCAACGTCAGCTTCAATCGAGCTGGTTGAAATCATCAATTGAAGTGCGCGTTCGGCCCCGATCAGGCGCGGAAGTCGCTGGGTTCCACCCGCACCGGAAACAAGGCCCAATGCAACTTCCGGAAGGCCAAAACGCGCATCCGATGACGCGAGGCGATAATGCGCCGCAAGTACAAGCTCCGCTCCACCGCCCAGCGCCAGCCCGTGAAAGGCCGCAACAACGGGTTTGGAGCAAGCTTCAATGTGGTTGCACAGCTGCGGCAAAGACGGATCACTTACGGGATTGGAAAACTCGCGAATATCGGCACCGGCTGAGAACATGCGCCCTGCGGCCATCAAAACCGCTGCCTTTATATCTGGGTTGCCATCAATACGGCTAAAAACTTCCCAAAGGCCCGCACGCATAGGGGCGGAAAGCGCATTCACAGGTGCCGCGTCCAGCGTGACAACTGCAATCCCGTCTATTACTCGAAACCGCACCAAACGTGCCATGCCACTCCTTATCCTGCGGGCCGAAAACACAGTTGGCCAGCCATTGGGAGCAGCATGGCGGGCCGAGAGAAAAAGGGAAAGCCCCCAATCGCAACAATCTAGGGTGGTGTCGGCCAGTTTATGCTTCATGTGGTCTGGACCTGTGCCGCCGCACGTTCTAAATCAGGGCATGGATATTCGCCAACTGACCCCCGACTTCGCCGTTTCCCCACAGATCGACCCGCAGGATTTGCCGGCGATCGCCGCGCTTGGGTTTAGCACCATCGTCGCCAACCGCCCCGATGCAGAGGTTCCGCCGTCTCATCAGGTGGAGGCAATGCAGGCCGCCGCGACTGCGGCAGGGATCGAGCTTGTGGTATTGCCAGTCACACACGTGACACTTACGCCCGACTTGGGCGCGCAGTTACAAGACGCCCGCGCCAATGCAAAAGGGCCAGTACTGGCCTATTGTGCATCCGGCACGCGCAGCACAATCGTTTGGGCGCTGTCCCAAGCGGGGAAGCGCGACACCAATGAGATCATCGAAACGGCAGCGCAAAACGGGTATGATTTGTCTATGATGCGCTCGCAACTGGATGCCCTCGCGGGAAGCTAAAAGCTTTACCCTTCAACCAAGTCAGGTGCCGTCGGAGCAGGTTCCGGCGGGGGGCCTGCGTTGTGTGCTGCCGGCTGTGGAGATGATGCCAGCAACGGCGGATCGT
>DQCL01000247.1:0-10107 GCA_003533975.1 Octadecabacter sp.
CTAACTGCGCGGTTGTTGTGTGGGCGTTGCCGACAATCGCCGTAATGCCCCGCCCGATCGCAGCAGGTGTGTTAGGCATGGCACGGATGATAGGGCTTTGCGCACCAAGAACATCGGAAAACGTGGCGATGGAGGTCCCCGCAGCGACGGATAAAAACACTGTGTCGCTGTTGCCCAGCGCCTTCATTGACGGCAGGGCTTCGCCCATCATCTGTGGTTTCACCGCGATCAACGCAATCGCCGGCGCATCCGGCACGCCTTCGTTGATATGGACGCCCGTGCTTTGCAACCATTCTGATGGATATGGGTCCAGCACCCAAACTGAGGACGGCGACAGGCCGTTCGCAAGCCAACCCGCCAACATAGCGGATCCCATTTTCCCACACCCCAGCAGGACCATGCCGCGTGTTTCAATTGATGCTAGTGACATGGAAACTCCCCACCTGTTTGCGCGGATCGTAAGACGCGCCAAGCGGGGGTTCAAGCTGTAGTCGGTATCTGTTTATGCGCGCCCGTAGGCTTCCGAAATGGCGACCTGCAATGCGTCTGCTGGTTTGCGTTCCGCCCATGTGACCAGTTGAAACGCTGGGTAGAAACGCTCGGCCGAAAGAACAGCGGCATTGATCATCGTGTCGATTTGTTCCGGTCCGGCAACCTGCTCACCTGCAAGAACCAAACCATAGCGATAAACCATCAGTTTCTGTTCGGCCCAGTAGGTAAACGCGCCCGCCCAACACATATCGTTTGTCAGGTTCAGGCACTCGTAAAGTTCCGCCATGCGGTCCGCGGGTGGTTCCATTTCAAATGTGCAAATCAACCGCAGGGTTTGGTCGTAGGCAGACCACGCAAGGGTTATGGCATAGGTGCGCCACTGGCCTTCGATCTGAAACGCGATCTGGTCGTCATGGATACGGTCAAATTCCCATGCGTGGTGTTCTGCAATGTGCTCGACCAAGTCGATTGGGTGCGTATCGTCGCCGGTTTCGTAATGCTCGATGAGTGCCATGCGGTGTAGCCTCCTGTCCAATCCAGAGCGCCTTGGCAGAGGCTATATCTGGTGTACTGCTCAACCGGAAAGGATACATAGCCCCTTCCTTACTACATATCGTGCGGTCTGGAGGGGTATTCTGTAAACCCTTTTCTTGGGGATAAGCGGGGTTTCGGGCCAAAAATCAGGGGATAAGCATCTTTTTTAGGTTAAGTTGTTAACCTTTCACCCGACTTCCAGAGGCATATTAACGTTAATCGGCCTTGGAGCTTCCGCCGAACAGACCCGTCAACGCACGTTTCACGAGCGAGGTCACAGACGGTTTGCTTTCCGTTGTGAAGGCCATTGGACGGCAGACTTCCATCGCAGCGACACCTACACGCGCCGTCAACGCCCCGTTGATAATGCCCTCCCCAAAACGTCGAGACACTTTGGACAACACGCCGCCACCGGCAACGGAACCAATCAGGTCATCACCGACCGCTACAGCACCCGTCGCCACAAGATGCGACAAAACCTGCTTCGTGAGCCGCCAAGACCCCAACGTCCCCGAACGCCCGCCATAGATTTCGGCAATCCGCCGGATCATCCGCATATTCGCAGTCAGGGCCGTGAACACGTCCGCCAAGGCGAGCGGAACAATCGCCGTTACAGTCGCGACTTGCCGCGCGGCGGCTTCAACTTCGATGCGGGCGCGGGCATCAAGCGGGGACAGGATCGTCGTTTCCGCCAAACCCAACAGCCCGTCTGCATCCAGAACATCGCCCTTCCTTTCGGCAAATGCTTCGCGCCCCCATTGGGTGTCATCGCGCCCGCGATAAAGCGCGTTGATCTGCGCGGTGACTTCACGTGCACGGTTTAGATTGTCATCAGCCAAAGCCTCGGATGCACCCAGTTGGATACGATCCACGCGGCGCAGGCGCCCGAAGGCCGCCAATTCACGCAATGTGATCAGCAAAAGAACCGCGCAAAAAAGCCCAACGAGGCCAACCGCGATCCAACCCAAAATAGGGGACCTTGCGAGTAGCCCCATGACAAAGTCCCACGCGGCGACCCCAACAAAGAAACCGACAAGCGAGACAAGAAGCCCCCAGAACCAACGCGCCAATCGGTTCGGACGTTTAACGGCCATACTCGCCACTCGCTGCATGGCAGCAGGTGTTTGCACGACATCCAGATCAGGAACAGGTGGGGCTGTCGACGGAGTAACGTCTTCGCCATCTTCGAGGTCAAAAAGAACCGGACCGTTTGTCATAACTTATCACCCAGTAGGAATTGCGCGGCACGATCAAGCCGGATATGCGGCGGCCCGTCCCCCGGTTTAAGGGTCAGGGGCGCGGGGGCAAAACTCATCACTTCATAATCCGCATCCAGCCAGTTTTCAGCGCCGGAACGCGCAGGGCCAAGTAAATGCGCGGGGTCGCTGGGAAGCGCACCGGGATAAAACGCCGCTTGCTTATCTGCGTTCAAAAGCTGGCCACGAACAACGCCAAGGCTCGCACCGTTGTGGTTGCGGGTGTCTTCTACGGTGGTGCGCAACGCGGCAATCGACATGGCCTGCGTTGTGGCACCTGAAAATTCGGCGCGGTCTTGTGCATCGCGCAGCAAGGCCTGCGTGATGGCGGTAAGTTGAGGGTGTTGCTGGTGGTGCAAATGATCGGCCTTTGTCGCGGCAAACAGTATCTTGTCGATCCGGCGCCCTTGAAACAGCTGGCTCAGAAAACTGTTTCGACCGGGGCGAAACGCTCCCAGTATATCACCCATCGCACGGCGCATGTCTTCAACGGCTTGCGGACCGGAATGAATCGCACCGAGAACATCAACCAGCACGATTTGACGGTCGATCTTGGCAAAATGATCCCGAAAAAACGGACGCACAACGTTGCGCTTATAGCTTTCAAAGCGACGCTCAAACTCGCGCCAGAGCGACTTGCGTGCGGGTCTTTCAACAAGCGGGAGCGGCGCGAAGGTGAGCACAGGCGATCCTTCAAGATCACCCGGAAGCAAGAACCGCCCCGGTGTGCAGTCCGAAAACCCCGCCTCACGCGATGCGTTCAGATGGGCCGTGAACGTAGTGGCAAGTGCTTGCGCCTGAGGTTCCTCGAACCCCTTTGAGGCATCGCAACCATCCAGTTCAGCCGTAAATGCGTCTGAGGCAGGACGCGTGGGCATGCGTGTCAAAACTTCGGCCGACCACGTGGCGAAATCCTTATCGAGCAAAGACAAATCTAACAGCCATTCACCGGGATAATCCACAATATCCAAGTGCACCGTGCGCGGGCCTTGCAGCCCACTGAAAAACCCGCTGGGCTGCACTTTCAGGGACAAGCGCAACTCTGATATCCGCTGGGTGCCTTCGGGCCAATATGGTTGCTTTGCGGTCAGCGCTGCAAGGTGGTTCTCGTAGTCAAAACGCGGCACCGTGTCATCCGGTTGTGGCTGCAAATATACCGTTTGAATGCGCCCTGACGCTGCTGCCTGTAACTGTGGCATGCGCCCACGGTTCAACAGGTTCGCCACCAGAGAGGTGATAAACACCGTCTTTCCTGCGCGGCTTAGCCCCGTCACCCCAAGGCGGATCACCGGATCCGTGAAGGGGGCCGAAAGCGTGTCTGCTACGGCACCAACGCTGCGCGTGATCGTGTCGGCTACGGTTGTGATCACCACGCTTTAGTACCTTTCGTAAAACTATCCCCCTTAAGATAGGGGGCACACCGCATGATGTGTAGGGATTGATTTCGTGCGTTTGTCCCCCTAAGCCGCCCCTATGCCTCGTTATGCCCTCAAAATTGAATATGACGGCCAACCCTACTGTGGTTGGCAACGCCAAACGAACCTGCCCTCAGTTCAGGGTGCGATTGAGACCGCCTTGGCGAAACTTGAACCACGTGAGCACGCGATTGTCGCGGCTGGGCGGACAGATACAGGTGTCCATGCGACGGGCCAAGTTGCACATTGCGATATGGATAAAGACTGGGGAACTTTCCGCCTGTCTGAAGCATTGAATTATCACCTCAAGCCAGCGCCGGTTTCAATTTCTGCCTGTGCCCGCGTTGATGATGATTGGCATGCACGGTTTTCTGCCCTTGAACGGCGCTATTTATTCCGCCTTGTGAGCCGCCGCGCACCTCTGGTCTTGGAGGCCGGAAAAATCTGGCAAGTGCGCCAACCGCTTGATCTTGCGGCGATGCAAGAAGCGGCGAAGCGACTATTGGGGCGTCACGATTTCACGACATTCCGGTCTACGATCTGTCAGGCGAACAGTCCGATGCGCACGCTTGATGTGCTGGATATTGAACAGATCGAACGCACAAACGGGGCGCAAGAGTTCAACTTTCATGTTCGCGCACGGTCCTTCTTGCACAATCAAGTGCGTAGCTTTGTCGGAACGTTGGAACGTGTCGGCGCCGGCAGTTGGACGGCCGATGACGTGAGCGCGGCGCTGGAAGCAAAAGACAGAGGGCGCTGCGGACCGGTTTGCCCACCGCAAGGATTGTACCTTGCAGAAGTGGGCTATCCCGAAGACCCATTCGCCTAGTCGTTATCTGTTAGTCCGGCCCCTGCACCGCCAGCACGCGAACTTTCCGTCTCAGGAACGTGGGTCTTCACGGCGAGATCATGCAAATGCGTCAATAGCGCCTGCGGGACTGTCCGGCGACCTAAGGGCGTATGTTCATCAGTTGCGCGGTCTTCAAACCGGTGGAATATGGCGCCATTCGATGTCGCCTCCCAAACGAGCGTTTTGCCGGAATGCACTTCAGCGTTCGCGACATAGGCCACAATTAAGGCTGAGTCCGCCTCGACATTTTTGGGGCCCTCGCCTGCTGCGACCGCATCCAACGCTTGGGGAAGTGCAATCGCCGCGTTGCCACTCGAACACGGGCACCCCGTAAGCCTATCAAGATCCAAATAGGCGGTCGCCATTGCCAAATCTTCCGCCAATCCGAGCGGCAAACCACCGCCCCGCGCCGCTTTCAATACCAGTGCCTCGATTTCATTGGCGGACTTTTCTTGTGCGCTATTCATGAGGCAAACACCGGAAGCCACCAGTCGTCAGCGTCCTTCAATTCATCATGCATTGGCGCACCTTGGCAAAGGGTAATCCGCGTCCAACGGTCTGATTTTGGGTCAAATTTCGCCGCGCCAAAGAACGCGAGTTTGCAACGCAGCATGTCGATCGGTAGGCAAGTGTCCGCAATGAGATTGTCCCGTATTTCCGCATAAGGTGCGCCCTTCAGCGACTGGACGCGACGCATAGCGGCGCGGTGTTCAGGATGAAGCGCAAGGAATTCAGCGACCGTTCCACTTTCGGGTAATTCCTTGGACATGCATGCCACTTGCCGCGCGATATCAAGCGGGCTTTCAAGCTCTGCCCCTGGTTCTTCATGGCGAAGGCCAAGCCGCGGTTCGGCTTTAGCTTCGGAGACATACCAAAACTGGTGACAGGCATCCGGCGCGTCATAATCGCAAATTGCCCACGACCAGTCGCGTGTAATCAGTGCGTGTGCGTCCGCGCACGACATCGCGGTGTCCAAGGTCACGCGGCGTTCGGTTGCCATACCATCTGCCAGTTCATCCACTAGCTCGCCAAAGGGTTCAATCATCAGTGCCGCGAGGCATTCTTGCGTATCCACCGAGAAATCACTCACCGCTTGCCAGAGCTGCTCAAGTGGTTGGTGTGAGGTCATCAAATCTGGCGTCATCATCGCGGCAACCTTGGGCCACTCGCTGCGCATCCTATCGATCCGAACTTGACCGATAGCATCCGGCACCTGCCATTCGGCCAAATGCTGTGCGGCACGAATGACCAATGCGTAGAGTTTCTCGATTTGCTCCGCGCTTAACCCTTCAACCGCGCGCACGCGGGCAAGCGCCGTTTCACGTGCAGAAACCCACGCATTCAGGAGCATCGGGTGTGACACAAGAAACGGAGCCATTCCAAGCCCCGTGGAATTGCCTATCCCAAGATGCCGTTTCAAGTGTGGCGCAAGTTTCGCTCCGCCAACGTGTTCAACCAGATCGTGGGTAAATCCGCGGATCAGCCAAACCGCGAGCATTTCAGCCGCAAACGATCCGCCCATACCATCGCGATTGGCAAAGTCAGCGCGGTCCGCGATGCCGAATTTTCCGTTGCCATATACGGCGGTCGTGCGCATCAAATAGCCGGTGTCGCGCACGAGCGTTTCATCGGGTTGTTCGCCCGCGCGCAGACGTTCAACTGTATGGGCAAACAGGCGCACGGACTTATTTGCACGGCTTAGAACCAAATCGCGCGCCGTGAACCGTGCCGCTTCTTGTTTAGGGGCGCTCGCGACGATCCGCGCGATTTCGGATGCGTCGGGCACGCCATCATAAAGCACGTAGGTCGTGTCCCACGCGGTTGCGATCACACGGTCTGTGCGTTGATCATCTGGCAAGTCGGTGGAAACCGCGACGAGGGAATACACGTGCCCGCCGTAAGTCAGCGCATATACGGCATGGCCAAACCCGCCTTCATCGATCGCCCAGACAGGGCGCGAGACTTCGGCATTTTCAGCTGCCAACCGGCGCAGCAGGACTCGCAAAAACGAAAGCCGCGTTGGAAAAGACGCCCCCATTCGACGCAGGCGCATTACCTCACTTGGAGGGCGCAATGGCATTTGTGGTGGGGGCGCATTTGTATCGAGCATGCCCACACCCTGCCAGAGAGTGCCGACCAGTCAACATCTAAAATCGACAGCTTTGCGCACAAAACGTCGCGTGCCGACTAGGATTTGTCAGGGCCAAAATTTTCGTCGTAAAAACGGAACCAATTGTCGCCCATAATCCCATCAATCTCAGTGGTAGACATTCCAACTGCATCGAGCCCAGCGCGGATATGACCGAAGTCGCGATTGTCACCGAACCAGCTTGGCATCGGTGGAAAACCGGGTGCATCCGCGGATCCTTCGCCGTAATCCATCGCCTTGGACCAACGGCCGACGCGCATCCATTCAACGATACTGTCCGGTTGATCTTGGCACAGGTCCGTTCCGATACCTAGGTTTTCAGCCCCATAGCGCGATGCAGATTCGGCCACCATTTCGCAGAAACTCGTCAGCGTGCAGGCAGATCCATCTTTCAAATGATGCGGATACACCGAAAAACCCATCATACCGCCCCGTGCGACGAGAGGTTTCACCACATCGTCATCAAAGTTGCGCAATGCAGGGTGCCACCAGTTTGGGTTCGCGTGCGTAATGGCGATTGGACGCGAGGACGCGTCAATCGCTTCCAAGGTTGAACGATCACCTGAATGGCTCATATCAACTACAAGCCCGACACGGTTCATCTCAATGATGGCTTGTTTACCAAACCGGGTTAGCCCTGCGTCGTAGTCTTCATAGCAACCCGTGGCGAGGAGAGATTGGTTGTTATACGTCAACTGCATGAACCGCACGCCAAGTTGGTGAACAATCTCAATCAGGCCTATGTCATCTTCAATCGGGCTAGGATTCTGAAACCCAAAGAAAATAGCAGTGCGTCCCGTCGCCTTTGCTGTCGCCACATCGGCGGCAACCGTCCCGCGCATGATCAAATCAGGGAACTGTTCGAAACGACGGTTCCACGCCTCAAGTTGCAACACCATTTCACGGAAACTTTCGTGATAGGTTATGGTCACATGAACGGCATCAACGCCGCCTTCGCGCATCTGGCGAAATACTTTCTCAGACCAGTTCGCGTATTGCAGATTATCAATCAAATATCCCATGCCCGCACCCTGCCCCCAACGCGAGAAGATTACCAGTATTTGCGATCGGCAGAACCACGCTTAAGCGGGCTTTGCCGTTTCACTGCTGTGCTGCCTCAGGTATGAAGTATAAAAGACGAGTGTAGAGCGGATAACATGCGCAATCTGATCACAACATTGGCGCTCTCAGCGTGGATAGTTCCCGGCGTACTCGGGGCGCAAGACGTGCGTTTAGATGCGCCAGACGCCAGCGATGGTTTGCGCACTGCCCTTACCGCCGCGTCATTGTCGTTGGCGTTGTCACGTGATGGGGCTGAGGCACCGCAAGACTATGTCGCCGCTGCACGTGCTGACTATCGCCGCCTGCTGACGGGTTTGTATTCTGAAGGGTACTACGGCGGAACGGTTTCAATTCTTGTGGACGGCGTTGAAGCCGCGCAGATTGATCCGCTGGTGCCACGCAATTCGGTGTCCAGTGTTGTGCTTTCCGTCTCAACCGGTCCGCGATTTACGTTCGGGCGTGCGGACATCACACCACTGGCGCGTGGGACACAACTGCCTGAGGCATTCAGCACAGGAAATGTTGCGCGTTCCGATGACATCGGTGATGCCGCAAGTGCCGCCGTAAGCGGCTGGCGCGATGCGGGGCACCCCTTGGCCGACACCGGCGGGCAAAGCATCACCGCACGCCATCCCGATGAACAACTGGACGTTTCCATTATCGTTGATCCCGGCCCTGAGCTGACGTTTGGGAACGTCGCCATCACCGTAATGAAGCCGTGCGGACAGAACGGGTGCTTGCAATTGCAGGCTTGCCAACGGGCACCTTTGATCCTGCAATGATCACACGCGCCGAAGCCAACCTGCGCCGCACTGGGGCATTCAGCTCTGCGGTGATCACAGAAGGGGCCGCGCCGGATGGAACGACGTTGCCGCTGACCCTGTCGGTGGTTGAACAAACGCCGCGTCGCGTTGGGGCCGGGATCGAGTATTCAACGGTCTCTGGCCTGACGCTATCCGGCTTCTGGTTGCATCGAAACCTTTTGGGCGGTGCGGAACGGTTCCGCGTTGATGGAGAGATCACAGGACTGACGGGCAGCACAGGCGGCATTGACTACGCACTCAGCGCCGCGTTCCTGCGACCGGCAACGTTTCGCCAAGACACCGACTTTTACGTGAACGCAAGTGCGGAACAATTAGATGAGCCTTCGTTTTTTCAACGTGATGCCCACATTGAGACAGGTATCATCCGCCGCATACGTGACGACGTAATCCTAGAGTACGGTCTGGGCTACGCGGCTGGTGAAGTTTCGGATTCGCTCGGTGATCGCACCTACAGCCTGTTTTATGCGCCGATCGAAGGCACCATTGATCGGCGCGACAACGCGCTTGATCCAGACAGTGGGTATTACGCCAATTTGCTTGTGTCCCCGTTTGTCGAGTTAGGTGGAAGCAGTAGTGGATTTCGAATTGTCGGTGATGGGCGCATCTATCGCAGTTTTGGCGAGAGCGACGGTATCACGTTGGCGTTTCGCAGTCAGATCGGTTCGATTATTGGGGCAGATGCCGCAAACGTTCCGGCCAGCTATCTGTTCTTCTCCGGTGGCGGTGGCACGGTCCGTGGCCAACCTTACCAATCGCTCGCGGTTGATCTTGGGGGCGGTAACGAAATTGGCGGGACATCCTTCTTTGGTGCCCAGATGGAAGCACGTTTTGATGTAACAGACACGATCGGTGTTGTTGGTTTCGTTGACACCGGTTTTATCGGCGCGGATGACGTGCCGTTTGAAAATGGCGATTGGCATTCCGGCGCTGGGCTCGGCCTGCGCTACAACACGGGCATTGGCCCTATCCGTCTTGATCTGGCCACGCCGACCTCAGGTGACGATGCGGGTAAGCACCTCGAGGTTTACATCGGCATCGGGCAGTCATTCTGATGCGGATTATATTGGGCATAATGTTGGTTGTTTGGGCGGGTTATGCGTTTGCGCAAACAACCGAAGAAGACCGTGACTACATTACAGGTCTGATCGAAGACACCATTTCGAATGACGAAATGGTCGTCCGTTTAGAGAATTTCGAGGGGGCACTTAGCTCTGAGGCCACTGCGGATGCAATTACCATTGCTGATCCAGACGGGATTTGGCTTCGCCTCGAAGGGTTGACGATCGAATGGAACCGGTCTGCACTTTTGTCCGGCCGCGTTGAGGTCAATACCCTGAGCGCGGATCGCATTGAGTTGNNCCCCAGCCGATCTTTCAAACGCTCAAGCGACACCTTTCAGCTTGCCGGAACTCCCCGTTTCCATTGATCTAACTTCTGTATCGGCAACCGAAATTGTGTTGCCAGAGGAGCTGTTGGGCGAACCGATAGCCGCACGCTTTCAGGCGTCACTGCACCTTGGCGATGG
>DQCL01000247.1:10239-16637 GCA_003533975.1 Octadecabacter sp.
AGCTCAGGAAGGGCGAGACGGTATCGCGGCCCGCCTTCTTAGCCTCCCTGATAATCCATCTGTTAAATTTGAAATCGTCGGCGATGCGCCGCTAGATGAATTCACGGGAAACATCGCACTGGCAACAAACGGCGTTGAGCGCGTGACGGGTACTGTGGTCTTGTCGCATTCCCCTGAGAGCACCGGCCAAGACTTCAACATCGACCTTACGGGCGACTTACGCCCTATGCTGGCAGATCAGTATGATACATTTTTTGGCGCGTTAGCGACCCTTCGCGTTCAAGGCACCGCGCCTAGCGTCGGTGGTTTGCAACTGTCCAACTTGCTAGTTGCCGCAGATCAGGTCGTGTTGCGCGGCTCAGCCAGCATTACCGCGCAAGGTTGGCCAGCGACGATTGATCTGCGCGGGCGCCTTGGATCTGGAGGCACAAGCCGTGTTCTGCTCCCTATCGCTGGCGACCCAATTGAAGTCAGCGGAATGTCCTTGGACGTTCAGTACGATGAAGCCAACGGAGACGCATGGACTGGAGCGTTCGATATCACGTCTTTGACGCGGGCAGGTGTTACGGCTGAGGCGCTGGCGATTTCAGGTGGCGGCATCATCTCTCCCGGCAACAACGCCTCGCGCGGGCGCTTTTCTGCAGATATGAACTATGCCGCGCGCGGCCTTGCATTTGATGATGCAGCCCTAAGCGAGGCGGTTGGATCCGACATTGACGGCTCGCTCAACGTAGGGCGTTTGTCCGACGGCCCCTTTGTGGTGCGCGAACTCACACTGGATGGAGCAGGGATAAAAGCGTTTGGGCTTGCCTATATCAATGGTCCGGACGATCGCTTTAACACACGCGCGGAACTCTCTGTTTCGGCAGATGATTTTCGCCGTTTCGCCGCGTTGACTGGTGTTGATTTGGCTGGAAGCGGAACTGTTGAACTTTCGGGAACGACGCAACCTTTCGACGGCATCTTCGATTTTGACATCGCGGCAACGACACGTGGCCTTGCCCTTGGCATCCCCCAAGCGGACCCGCTTTTGGCGGGCGAAGGAACGCTTGCGCTTCAAGTTGCGCGTAACACAACGGGCACGCGGCTAAGTCACATCAACATCCGCAATGATACGGTCGTGGCAACGGGCGACGCCGAGATCACGGCACAAACAGCGACTGCCAACTTTACCGCACAGATCACCGACCTGAACGTCATCACACCTGAGCTTTTCGGCCCAGCGACCCTTAGCGCAGATGTCGAAACTGATTCAGACGGTGTCATTGCGCTGGACGCGAACCTAGTAGCACCGCACGCAAATGCTTCTGCAGTTGGAACCGCATCCCCTCTCGAAAACGGATACGTTTTAGACACGGATGCGACCCTCTCTGTGAATGACCTCAGTGCCTATAGCAACATCGTTGGGCAACGCCTTGGCGGGGGCCTAGTGGTCGAATTGGACGGCAACTACTCAACGGTGAGTGGCGTACTCGATGCGGACCTCGCCGCACGCACACAAGACCTGCATGCTGGGCCCGCGGTGCTGGATCGTGTGTTCGCAGGGCTTGGCCGTGTGTCTGCGAACGTTGGTCTCTCGCAAGCCCGACGCCTACGCATTGATGCCCTTGATGTTGTGTTCCCGAACCTTACGGCAAACGGCAATGTCGCGACGTCTGGTAGCGATACGACGGCCAGCCTTTCTGTGCGTTTGCGTGACATCGCGCTGTTGGTGTCCGATTTCTCAGGCCCGCTGGTTGCAGACGTAACCGCGAACCAAGACACAGAAGGTTGGTCCGTCACGGGTGATGCAGAAGGTCCGGCTGGCACCGCAGCTCGTACAACCGGTCGTGTTTCGAATACGGGTCAGTTGGATTTGAACGTTACAGGTTCGGCCCCTCTCGCGCTCGCAAATGTTTATATCGATCCGCGCCAGATCAACGGCTTGGCCCAGTTTGATTTAACCGTAGATGGCCCACCTGCCCTTTCATCCGTGCGCGGCCCCGTAACGATAAGCGATGCCCGCTTTGCTGCGCCGACCCTTCGCCAAGCGATTGAAAACCTGAACGGTACACTTCTGCTGGCTGGGGGAACTGCGCGCCTTGATCTTCAGGCGAGCGGTGCGGACGGTGGTGCCTTGGCGCTAACTGGTCCTATTGACCTCGCGCCGCCATTCCAAGCGGCCTTAACTGCACAGATCACCGACGTCGTTCTTCGTGACCCGACGCTGTACCGAACCACGGCAAATGGGCTGGTTACAATGAACGGGGCCCTTACCGGCGGTGCGCAAATTGCAGGCACACTCGACATCGGGGCTGCGGACATTCAGGTGCCATCAACGGGTGTGAGCGCATTGGGCAGCCTACCTGAGGTTACGCACCTTGGCCCGCGCATGGATGTTCAACAAACGCTCGAACGGGCGGGTGTGAACGCGACACCTGTGACAGAGCAAGCCACCGTTGCAGGGCCAGACTTTCCGATCAATCTGCTCATCCGTGCGCCATCGCGTATCTTCGTGCGCGGTCGTGGGTTGGATGCAGAGCTTGGCGGCCAGGTGCGCCTGACAGGAAGCCTCAACAATCTTATCCCAATCGGACGCTTTGATCTGGTCCGTGGACGCCTGAACATTCTTGGACAGCGTTTCGATCTGGACGAAGGTTACGCGCAACTGCAAGGGGACTTCTCCCCGTTTTTGCGTCTGGTCGCTACGACCGAGGCTGCGACAGGCACGATGGTCAGTATTATCGTTGAAGGCCCTGCAGATGACATAGAAGTGCGTTTCGAAAGTTCCCCTGAACTGCCGCAAGACGAAATCCTTGCGCAGCTGTTGTTTGGACGCGACCTTTCTTCCATCAGCCCGTTGCAGGCGGTTCAGTTAGCCTCTGCCGTGGCAACGCTGGCCGGAACGGGTGGAGCGAACGGGGGCGTTGTGGGGAACTTACGTGAAGGCCTGGACCTTGATGACTTGGACTTTGTCACAAGCGAGGATGGAACGGCTGCTGTTCGCGCGGGGAAATACATTTCCGACAATGTCTACACGGATGTCACCGTGGGCGCGAATGGCGCCTCGGAGATCAACATCAATATCGACATCGACCGCAACTTCACCGCCCGCGGATCGGTTGGGTCCGACGGAGAAACCAGCGTCGGGGTCTTCTTTGAGCGGGACTACTAAGCGCCGTTAACGCGGTGACATTCCACGTAGGCGTTCCGAACGCCGCCGCAGCACTTCAAGCGTGAACAACAGCAAAACCGAGACGGCGATCAGAATAGTCGCGACAGCCAGAATTGTCGGGCTGATCTGTTCGCGAAGGCCGGTGAACATTTGCCACGGCAATGTTTTTTGTCCGGCAGAACCGACAAACAGCACAACCACCACTTCATCAAAGGACGTGATGAAGGCGAACAAACCACCCGATACAACCCCCGGCAAAATCAGCGGCATTTGCACCTTGAAGAAGGTCGTCACTGGGTTAGCGCCCATGTTGGCGGCCGCACGTGTCAGGGATTGATCAAAGCCAACAAGCGTCGCCGTCACAGTGATAATCACGAACGGGATGCCCAGCGCGGCATGCGCTAGAACCACGCCCCAATAGGTGCCCGTCAGTGTGAATGGGAGTTCGATCTTACCGAATGGCGTCGGGATGTATGGGTTTGAGTAGAAGAAATACATGCCTGTGGCCGAAATGATCAGCGGGACGATCATCGGGGAAATCAGGATAGCCATAATCGCACGGCGGAACGGAACATGTGACTGACTCAGGCCGATGGCGGCCAGTGTCCCCAATGAGACCGACAGGATCGTCGCCACCGGCGCAATCTTGAGTGAGTTTTTCAGCGCCAATTGCCAGTCAGAGTTCGTGAAGAAATCCTCATAGTGTTTGGTCGAGTACCCTTCAGGATCAAGCGCCAGCATTTCGGGTGTGAACGTGAAAAAGTCCTGCGCGTTGAACGACAACGGAATGATGACGACGATAGGGGCGATCAGGAAGAAGAAAATTAGCCCGCAGATAATCCGGAAACTATAGTGCCAGATGCGCTGGCCTGTCGTTGCATATGGTGGCAATGAAGACATGTCTTAGCCCCCCAATTTCACGTTATCGATGCCGACGATCTTGTCGTACATCCAGTAAAGCCCCATCACGACGGCCAGTAGAATTGTGCCCAGCGCCGCGGCCAGCCCCCAGTTCAAAGAACTCGAAATATGGTACGCGATACGGTTGGAAATAAAGACACCCTTGGTGCCGCCAACCAATTCTGGAGTGATATAGTAGCCAATAGACAGGATGAACACGAGGATACACCCCGCGCCAATTCCGGGAACTGACTGCGGGAAGTAGACCCGCCAAAAGGCCGTCCAGTTCGTTGCGCCCAAAGATTTTGCCGCACGCAGATAGCTTGGCGGGATCGTCTTCATCACCGAATAAAGCGGCAAGATCATGAACGGCAAAAGAATATGGGTCATCGCGATGATGGTACCCGTTTGGTTGTTTATAAGTTGTAATCGACCATCATCCGCAACAATGCCGATCCAGACGAGAACGTCATTAATAACGCCCTGTTGTTGTAGCAGCACTTTCCACGCAGACGTCCGCACAAGGAGCGACGTCCAAAACGGCAACAGCACAAGGATCATCAACATGTTGGCTTTGCGGTCTGGTAGGTTCGCCAGCAGCCATGCAATCGGGTAGCCCAGCAGCACGCACATTCCCATGATCGACAGCGACATGATCATGGTGCGAATGAATAGCACGATGTAAATCTGTTCGTTTTCTGGGCGCCATTCAGGACCATCAAGGCCCTTTTGCATGTCGATCGAGTTCAGGAAGTACCCATTCGTATAGGCAGGTGCATAGGTTTGGATCGTTGTCCAAACATCGGTGTCGCCCCAGTCGTCGTCAATATCGAGGAACATCGCCTTTGGGTCGTCCAATGTGACCCCAGCCAATGCGCCCGCCGCTTCGCCCAATGCGAGGGCGAGCTCTTGTGGAACATCAGAGGGCGGTGTTGCCGATGGCAATTCTTGCGCCAACACATGGAATAAGATTGGCCAAGGTTTTTCACCCAACGGGTTGTCTTCTTCGCTTACGGACTGAAGCACGTAAGATGCATAAAGCGATGTTGTCCCTGGGAATTGTTCGGCAAAGTTCGGATTGGCGTCAAATTCGGGTGCCGCACCGCGTGAGCGCGCATCTTCGGCGTCCCACGCATTGATCGCATCGACCCAATCGGATGTGCCGATCAACCTTCCAAACGTATCGCGTTCTTTCCAAATATCGTTTGTGTCTTCCAGAACGTCTTGCGGTGTTTCACCGATCTCATCGACGCCGCGCCCTGTCTTGCGAAACAGCGATGAAATACCGGTTTGTTCGTAGTTCAACCGGCTGCCAAGCCGCGTGTGCGCCTTTGCTTCAACGGCGACGGCCAGATCACGCGCCAGTGCTTCGAACACAATATCATCGGGCGCGCCCTCTCCGTTCCAATCAGGAAGCAGGGTCGCGGTGCGCGGCAAAGTTTCAGAGACGATCTGGTTCTCGACAGAGCGGAACAGCATATCGGCAATCGGCATCACGAAGGACACCAAAATGAAAATCAGCAGCGGAGCGATGAGCATCAACGCACGGAGTTTCTGGCGACGTAATGCGCGGTTCAGAGACGCCTTAAGCGGTCGCCCATCTGCCGCCAGAACGGGGCCTGATGTTGTGTCGCTCATTCGTATCCCTCCACAAGGACGATCATACTGTCGGCATTGGCATGGCGGATCTTGAGAACGTCTTGATACGCGGGCGAATGATAAAAATCTTTAGCAGCCTGAAAGCTGTCGAATTCGAAAACAACGTGGCGCGAATATTGCGGCCCTTCGGTGTTTTCGGCGTCTCCCCCACGAACAAGGATACGTGCGCCGGCGGCTTCAAACATTGGCGTGTCACGGGTGACGTACTCTTTGTATGCCTCCTCGTTGGTCACGGTTATGTGGCCGATGATGTATCCTTTAGCCATGTTTGGTATCCTGTCGTTGGCGGTCTTGGGGACGAAAGGGCGAACCAAGTGGTCCGCCCTTCCAATTCAATCGGTTACTGGGACAACCAGACCTGGAATTTTGCGTCCAGATCGTCACGGTAGTCAGCCCACCATTCGTAGTTGTACAGGAACGTGTTTGTCGCGTTCGCTGGGTCTGTTGGCATGTGTGGTGCCATGTCGATACCCAGTTCAGCGTGCTGACCAACCAGAGGTGCAGAAGACGCACGTGCTGGGCCGTAGCTGATGTACTTGGCTTGGTCTGCAAGGCGCTGTGTGTCAGTCGCGAAACGGACGTAATCCAGTGCGCGGGCTTCACGCTCTGGGCTCAGGCCTGTTGGGATGATCCAACCATCAAGGTCGAACACTTGTGCGTCCCAAAGCATCCCAACCGGCTGGTT
>DQCL01000348.1 GCA_003533975.1 Octadecabacter sp.
CACTCCAGGCTGATGACCACCTCAGTGCAAGATATGCGCGACGCCTTGGCCAAATCAGAACTCGACGTTCCTGAGGCGCCGGCCCATTGGGGCGACATGCGCCACCACGTGTTTTATGGCGCACTTTACCATTGGTTTGTGATGTTCCGGAACGGTGATTACCGAAAGTTCAAGCGCCACCGCGAATTGCCCTTGTTCGCTGAAACCGCCCTTTATACCCGCCGCTTGCTGTTGATGCCGCTTATCGCGCTGGACCGGATTATTTCGACATTCCGCATTAAACACGGCGGCTATCCCTACCACATCGCGCTTTTGCAACTCGAACATGACTCAAGCTTTCAGATGCATTCGCCCTTCACGCGGATGGAAGAATTCCTTGCCGTCGTGATTGAGGGGTTCTCCAAAGGTGCGCCCAAGCATCACCATTTGGTATTCAAGGCACACCCACTCGAAAATGGCCGCAGCCCATTGCGTACGATTATCCGCCGCTTGGCGAAAGAACACGGCGTGTTTGATCGTGTTCATTACGTGCGCGGCGGTAAGCTGGCGCAGGTTCTAGACCATGCACGCACGGCGGTGACTGTGAATTCAACAGCAGCACAACAGGTCTTGCACCGTGGCATCCCTCTGAAGGTCTTTGGCAATGCGGTTTACGCGAAGCCGGAATTTGTGTCCGATCTGGCTGTTGATAAATTCTTTGCCAAACCGGCACGCCCTGACAACCGCGCCTTCAAAGATTACCGTCGTTATCTCTTGGAAACTTCGCAAGTACCGGGCGGCTTCTATTCCGCGCGCGGCCGCCGCCAATTGATGCGCCAAGTTGTTGATATGATGCTTGATCGCAATGATCCTTATGATGCATTGGCCACCGGCCAAGCCCCACCACGCCAGCAGTTGCGTGTCGTGAAGTAGAATACACTATACCTTGTGGGTGCGGTGGCACCACTGCCACACCCATTCGCCTGAACAACCTAATACTAGATTTTGCGCACGGATTCCCGTAACTTACAGACAAAAGGTGAGGTGAATCTAAATTCGCCCGCATAAAGACCGAGGCAGTTTTAATAGGTCGAGGAGACCGGAGCAGTGAAATCCCTTAGATTCCGCCTTTCAAAAGGCGCGGCCCTACTCGCCGCAGTTGCAGTTGTTGCATCTTGTGGTTTGCCCCGTTCGGGTCCCACAAAAAGCGAAATTTTCGCCGGTTCCGTGATGGAAGACGGTGATGCCTTTGTTCTTCTGGTTGATGATCGCGTGAATTTGGTGGCTGGCGTGACACCCGCCCTTGGATTTGCTGCTGGGTTTCGTGATGCAGCCACCCTTGGTAGCGACACAATCCGCCCCGGTGACGTGCTTGGCCTGACAATTTGGGAAAACGTTCGTGATCCCCTCCTCGTTCCTACTGGGCAGAACGCAACTGTGCTTGAAGAAGTACAGGTAGACGGGTCCGGCTTTATCTTTGTGCCCTATGCAGGTCGCATCCGCGCCGCTGGCAACTCACCAGAAGCAATTCGCCGCATCATCACAACCAAACTCGAAGAACAAACGCCTGATCCACAGGTCCAAGTGCGCCGCCTTGCGGGTGACGGGTCCACCGTTTCCGTGGTTGGTGCCGTTGGCGCACAAGGCGTCTACGCGATTGAACGCCCGACCCGCACATTGGCCTCCATGCTGGCCCGTGCTGGTGGCGTGACCGTTCAGCCGGAAATTGCACAAGTCACTGTGGTTCGCGGCACCCACTCTGGTCAAATCTGGTTTGAAGACCTGTATGACCACCCTGGCCATGACATCGCACTTCGCGCTGGCGACCGTATTTTCGTGGAACAAGACACGCGCACGTTCACAGCCCTTGGCGCGACAGGATCGCAAAGCCGTGTAACGTTTGAATCCCAGACTATTTCCGCAATCGAAGCGATCGCGCAGGTTGGCGGCCTTTCCACCAACCTCGCCGACCCGACAGGCGTGTTCGTCTTCCGCAATGAGCCCGAAGAAATCGCCAACCAATTGGTCGGCCGCTCGGACCTTGTCGGCACACAGCGCGTTATCTATGTCCTTGATTTAACTGAACCAAATGGCATGTTCATGGCTCGTGACTTTGCGATCCGCGACGAAGACACCGTGTTTGTCACCGAAGCGCCGTTCAGCCAATTCAACAAAACAATCTCGGCTGTGTTCGGCACTTTAAACAGCGCCAACTCGCTCGCTACTCTCGGGCAGTAATGGCCTTCCAAGACTCTTCAGCCGCCGCAGGGGAAACTCCGCGGCGGCTTTACGTTTATAACGGTGGTTTTCTGACCCAGAAACGCATCCGCCGCATCCTGACTCTTTCCGGCTATGACATTTCCCTCGGGAAACCCTCCCCCGACGACCTCATTGGTGTTTGGGGGCAGTCCCCAACATCATGGCGCGGCGAAGCGGTGGCTGACCGCACCTGCGCACCAGTTTTACGGGTTGAGGACGCCTTTTTACGGTCTGTCCATCCGGGCCGTGATGGCGAACCCCCGCTTGGCCTTCATCTTGACAGCCGCGGCGTGCATTTTGACCCCTCCAAACCGTCCGACCTAGAAGTTATCCTGCGCGAAGACCCGCTGGACGATACGGCCCTGCTGAACCGCGCCCGCAATTGCATGGAAACGATCAAACGTGACCACCTCAGCAAGTATAACACGCACGATCCAAACTCCCCTGCCCCGGATGCGGGCTATGTATTGGTCATTGACCAAACAGCTGGCGATGCATCGGTCACTGCGTCCCGCGCGGATCGAAACACCTTCCTTGAGATGCTGTTCGTGGCGCGTGAAGAACACCCCGCAGCGCGGATCTTGATCAAAACACACCCTGAAACCGTGCAGGGCCACAGGGACGGGCACTTCAGGGACAGTGATTTATCTGCAAACATTGAATTCCTCAGCGACGCCGTGTCACCCCACCACCTGCTGGAAGGCGCGATTGGCGTTTACACCGTATCCTCCCAATTCGGGTTCGAAGCGATTTTAGCTGGGCATAAACCCGTCGTCTTCGGGCAACCGTTCTACATTGGTTGGGGCCTCTCGGATGACCGGATGCCCCTTGATCGCCGCCAACGCACCCTGACCCGCGTGCAACTATTTGCGGGGGCGATGATCCTTTATCCGCGCTGGTATGACCCCTACAGAGACGCATTGTGCGAGCTTGAAACCGCCCTCCAAACACTCGCGGCGCACACCCGCGCATGGCGTGATGACGGTGACGGCTGGGTCGCATCCGGCATGCGGTTGTGGAAACGTGCCCCGTTGCAAAAAATGTTCGGCCAGCACAACCAACTGATGTTCGAAGACGATCCTGAAAAGGCCGATGCGCTCGCCGCGAAAACCGCGCGTGGCCGCATGGTCTGGGCTGGCAAAGCGGACGGGCACGACAGCGCCCTTCGTGTCGAAGACGGTTTTTTGCGGTCACGTGGGCTTGGCGCCGACCTCATCGCGCCCCTATCACTGGTTCTGGATGACCTTGGGATTTACTATGACCCAACAGCGCCGAGCCAGCTCGAAGAGCTGATCAACGCCTCTACCACCCTGCCTGATACGGCATGCCAGCGTACTGAAACCCTTATAAAAAAGATCGTCGGCTTTGGGTTAAGCAAATACAATCTCTCCGCCGATGACCTGCCCGCTGACCTCCCCAAAGGCCGCCGCATACTTGTCCCCGGTCAAGTCGAAGACGACGCCTCGATCCGTCTTGGCACAACCGACGTGTCGACCAACCGCGACTTGCTTGCCGCGACACGTGCCGCAAACCCTGCCGCCATAATTTTCTATAAACCGCATCCAGATGTTGAAGCAGGACTACGGGATGGCCACGTAGCAGACGCCGAAAAATTCGCGGATGTCATCCTGAACAAGACGTCCCCAATCGCGGCTATGGATGCGGTCGACGCTGTCTGGACAATGACATCAACCCTCGGGTTTGAGGCCTTGCTACGGGGCAAAGATGTGACCTGCCTCGGGTCGCCCTTCTATTGCGGTTGGGGTTTGACCGATGACCGCGCGATGCCAATTTCACGCCGGACCTCGCGGCCAACGCTGGCCCAACTCGCCCATGCCGTCCTCATCGACTACCCAAGGTATTTCGACCCCGTCAGCCACTTGCCCTGCCCTGTTGAAGTTGTCGTCGAACGTTTGGAAAGCGGCACAGTTCCACGCCCGACGCGCAGAAACCGGCTTCTCGCCAAGCTCCAAGGCGCCTTTGCGAGCTACGCGCATTTGTGGCGTTAACTGATTACGGGCGCACCCAACGGTGCATGAGGTCCGCACCAACCCGCCGGGTTTCTGCCAATTCAAACCGTGGTGCATCAGCCAGCGTATCAAGCCCCATCGCACCGATAGACGGGGTGCCCTCCGCCCCCAACATGGTGCCTGCGGTAAATCCGACAACCTCATCAACCAGACCAACGCCAAGCAAAGACGCCGCAAGGCTGCCCCCGCCTTCACAGAACACCCGCGTAAGCCCTTGGGCAGCAAGTGTCTGCATCATATCAACGGGATCAATCTGGCGACCTTGCACAGCGCACTCAAAAACTTGCGCGCCTTGACCCACCCATTTTTGCGCATCAACGTTTGGCCCATGACAAAGCCAAAGCGGGGCTTGAGGGAGCGTTGCAAGAAGCTGTGTTGCCTCAATTTCCAAACCGGCGGACGCAATGACACGGACGGGTTGGCGGCTATTTCCAAGGCCGCGCACCGTTAGACTTGGATCATCAGCACGCACTGTCCCAGCCCCGACCAGCACAGCATCATGCTGTGCGCGCATGGCGTGAACCATTCGGCGCGCGGCGGGGCCGGTAATCCACTTGCTTTCACCCGTCGCCGTCGCAATGCGCCCGTCGAATGAACTGGCAAGTTTCAGCGTCACAAAAGGACGGTCTTGCGTAATGCGCGACAGGAAGCCCGCCAAATCCGTACGGGCTTCTGCCTCGCGAACGCCTGTGTCCACTTCAATGCCCGCATTGCGCAGCATCGCGATCCCTTTGCCCGCCACACGAGGATCAGGATCACCTGCCGCAATGACCACGCGCGCCACATGCGCCGCGATAAGGGCCTCGCAACAGGGCGGTGTTTTCCCGTGATGGGCGCAGGGTTCAAGTGTGACGTAAGCGGTTGCGCCGGTTGCATCTATGCCACCCAACGCTTGGGTTTCCGCATGCGGTCGCCCGCCATCCGCCGTCCAACCGCGCCCTATGACGCGACCATCGCGCACGATGACGCAGCCGACATTCGGGTTCGGCCAAACACGGCCAAGCCCCCGCCGCCCAAGCGACAGGGCTTGGCCCATAAATTTATGGTCTAAAGCGTTTGGACTTTGCACTTATGCACTCCTGATCGCTTTTCGCGCTCGCCCGCAGGGAGAGGCCGAGAAAAAGCGGTTCATTAGAAAGTCGAAACGCTTATCGCTGCTCAATCGTCCGATTTTTCAGGTGGGCGAAGTTCGCTCACAAACTTATCGAAGTCGTCGGCCGCTTGGAAGTTCTTGTAAACACTCGCAAAACGTACGTAAGCAACAGTGTCGATACGGGCCAAGGCCTCCATCACGATTTCACCGATTTGCTTTGATCCGATGTCCGTTTCACCCATGCTTTCAAGACGGCGAACGATGCCAGAAATCATCTGATCAACGCGCTCCGGCTCAACCGGACGTTTTTGCATCGAAATGCGAACTGACCGCTCAAGCTTCGGGCGATCAAAATCTTCGCGACGACCGTTCGATTTTATGACAACCAAATCGCGCAGTTGCACGCGTTCATAGGTGGTGAAACGACCACCGCATGCAGGGCAAAACCGGCGGCGCCGAATGGCGACGTGATCTTCCGCAGGGCGGGAGTCCTTAACTTGTGTGTCGACGTTTCCGCAAAAGGGGCAACGCATGTCTGTCCTCGTTCATCTGCCTCTGGGGTCTAACGCCCCATTTATCCACAGCCACTATAGGGAACTGGATAAGTTTTGGGTAGTGGGCAAATGACACCACAAGATCATGAGTCGGATAGGTCACAGTTTAGCGCTAAAATACGTACTCGACTGTGCCTGGGGTGCATTCAAGGCGGGCAAGGACCTCACCTTGGCGGTCTTCAACATAAATGCCTCCGAAAACGGGGGAGACTTCAGTTTCGGGGTCCCATTCGACAGCCTCTACTCTGTCGAAACCACCATATACCTCATAGACGACATCCTCGTTGGTGAAACGCACAGCTTCCCAAATTGTGCGCCCAATGCCTTGCCATGGAACAAATTCCGCCCCGTCCCCGTACGGCAGTGCCAAATGCAGTTCTGGCGATTGCCCTGGGCGGCCATATCGGTAACGGGCCAGCTCATCAGTCAAGCAGACTTCGACGTATTTTCCGTTCGGAAACGAACACGCCATGAACATGTTCTGATCCGGATCGCATTCAGCCCAAGCGGGATTTGTGACAACAAGTAAGGCTACTAAGGCTTTCATTACGTCTCCTGTGTTGGAATATGCCAATCGGCTCCGCGCGCCGTTTGCACGTATTCAGGCCATTTAAACCCGTGCGGTGACGGGTAATCGCACAGCGGCGGGATATCGTGTTCATCTTTGCGGCGTTGGAATTCGCTTTGTGCTGAACCGCGTACATCTTCATCTTCAAACAAGCGCAGTGCTGAACACGCCAATACCTTTGCCGCCACCTGAACCATCGGGTCAATTGTCTGGGACAGTCCACCAAGCGCATTCATCGCCCATGCCGGATATGGGCCGCCCTTTAGCGCCGGACGTGCGATGTAGAACCGTGCGGTCGGCGCATGCCACGTCATATCGGTATAGTCATCGGACGTGGAATTGCGTTGGTTGGGCGGCAGGCTTTCCCGCAAAATTGCTTCGGCCTTTTGTGGTGAAATCAGGTCCTCACATGCGGGTAAGATTGGGTCGTCATCCGGCGTAACGCCGCAGTTTTCCTGCACCTGACGCATCAAAGCCTTTGCATCCGCACCCCAAACCGGCGCGCCAACCTGTTGAATTTGCTCCCAAACCATGCTCGCCATTGCATGGTTGGCAAGCCCGGGTCGCGATTTACAAACCCAATGGCGTTCAACCCGACATCCTGTCTGGGCAGCTACGCTTTCAGCCAATGCATCCAGTCGCGCAGTCACGCTTTCGGCCATCTGAACGGTGGGCACGCGCATCATATATTGCAGCTCGGCAAGGCCCGCAGGCAGGTTGTCGGCCGTGGCCTGCCCCGTGCTAATAATGCTTTCCGAAATCGACCAACCGCCAACATGGGGCAGCATCGTATCACGCAACATGCGCGCCTGAGAGTACATCATCACCAAGGCGTCGTTCGCACCAGGTGCGCGAATATCGCTGTGGCTTTGCGGGATCGGCGCACCATCGGTGGCGCCAAACAAATGCGGCACGTCACAAATAAACCGGTAGATCATCGAATAAGCCGCACCACAGTGGGTATCCCAGCGCACGGTATTGCACATGGGCAGCATGTAGAACGGGTGGAACGACAACATGCCCGCCAACCCGTCATAATAGCCCTTCGCCGCATGGATGGGCTTGGACCCGCGCACCTTTTCCGCAGGTTCACCCGTAAAGCGCAGACCGCCCTTGATACCGTGTTGTTCCATCGCGGCCTTTGTTGCCAATAGACCACCCAACCCACTGATCCCCAACGCTGAATGCGGGTCTGTGTGACCAGCTGCATGGGCGCTTAACCCGTCGCGCGGCGCTTCATGCGTTGCGGCTGCTTGGCAGTTTCCGGGCACGGCATCGTATTCGGCGTACATGCCCACGACAGGCCCTGCCCCGTTCGACCATTCCGCGCAAAATGCCGTTGGCATTCCGCCGCTGCCCTCTTCAACGGTAAACCCGTCCGCCCGCAGTCTTTCCACGTACCAAGCCGCAGACCGGTATTCCCGCCACGCCGGTTCACCAAATGAAAAGATGCGTGCGCAGTCGGCAGACAGCCCAGCACGCGCGTTTTCAACCCAACTCAAGGCCGTCGATTGGGCAGCAGAAACATTCATATCAGACCTCAAAATAACCCGCGTGAACGCGAAAGGGCACAGCGTGAGTGTTCACGCCATGCCCAATATACGCAAGTAATTCGTGGTTTTACTGATCGAGGAAAGACCGCAAACGGCGTGAGCGGCTTGGGTGCTTAAGCTTGCGCAGCGCCTTCGCTTCGATCTGACGGATACGTTCGCGTGTAACGCTGAACTGCTGACCGACTTCTTCAAGCGTGTGGTCCGTGTTCATGCCGATGCCAAAACGCATACGCAGCACACGTTCTTCGCGCGGTGTAAGGGATGCCAGAACCCGTGTCGTAGTCTCCTTCAGGTTCTCCTGAATGGCGGAATCCAGTGGCAGAACCGCGTTCTTATCTTCAATGAAATCACCGAGTTGGCTGTCTTCCTCATCCCCAATAGGGGTTTCGAGGCTGATCGGCTCCTTGGCGATCTTCATGACCTTGCGGACCTTCTCAAGCGGCATCTGCAGCTTGGCGGCCAGTTCTTCTGGCGTCGGTTCGCGGCCGATTTCGTGCAGCATTTGGCGACCTGTGCGGACCAGCTTGTTGATCGTTTCAATCATGTGCACCGGAATACGGATCGTGCGCGCTTGGTCAGCAATCGAACGGGTGATCGCTTGACGGATCCACCATGTCGCATAG
>DQCL01000315.1 GCA_003533975.1 Octadecabacter sp.
AATCCAGCCAGACCGCTCCGGCGGCCTGGCTACTTCCTCATCAGCAATTCGTCGCCTTCTGCGCATTGGTAGTACGAACGAACTCAAGAACAAGCTTGGCAATTTTTGGGGTAATGTGCTGCAAGTGAAGTTTTCACGGGGCGTTTGATTATTGGCCCCACTCATTCTACATATCGTTCAGGCAGAAAACTGTCGGCGACTCGTAGTGCCATGTGTATGCCGAGCGCTGCGGTGACCCGAGCCACAAAAGGTAAGGTTGCAAGCCGCACTTTAAAGCCGCCCATGGGGCGGCTTTTTGCTTCCGGTGATAAGTTGTCATAATGCGCCGCGACACCCACCAATTGTGTCAGTTGAGGCGTTGCAGAACCGATATAGATGATCTGGCCATCGATTACCGACAGTCACTGTAGTTGCGGACCGTGGAATTGCCGGAGCTCCCATTTGTCCGAAGTTTGTAGTATATTTCGGACATGTCATATGTTGCTCAAACCCAGACCCTGCCAGATCGCCTCCGCGCGCGCATAAACGATGCGCCTCGACAGGTTTGGACACCGGCAGATTTTGTCGACATCGGTGGTCGCGATGCTGTCGACAAAGCGCTGCAGCGCATGGTCGCCTCGGGCGAACTGCGACGCATCGCGCGAGGGCATTACGATAAGCCAATCCCCAACAGGCTGACAGGCAAGCCGACCGTGGCGGACTATCGAGCGGTTATTGAAGCTGTCGCCCGCCGTGATCAGATCAGATGGTTGATCGATGGTATGACGGCTGCAAACACGCTTGGTCTCACCAACGCGGTTCCGGCCAAAATCGAGGTGCTTGTCGATGCACGGCTAAAGCCCGTAGTCTTGGGCAATCAAAAGATTGTCTTCAAACAGGCAGCCCCAAGTCGGCTGTATTGGGAGAGCCGCCCTGGAATGTATCTGGTCCAGGCCTTGCACTGGCTCCAAGATGTTATGTCGAGCGATGTTGAAGAGAGCGCTGTTCGCAAAGCTGTGCGGCGCATGCTTGCCGACAAGAAGACCGGACCGGCTCTTTTGGATGATCTGAAGGGCGGCCTGTCGGCCATGCCGATCTGGATGCAGGACATTTTGCGCGGACCTCTGTTTGAGGCAGCTGAAGACAATCAGGGCTGACGTCGATCTTGGTTGGGATTGTGTGGCCCACGCGAAGACATTTTTTAACCGTCCTGACGTCAAGCTTGGCACGGCAGAGCCCGGAACGTTTTCGCTCGCACCATCTGAAGACATGGCCGCGCGGTTGGTCGGTGATTACAAAAACACTGAAGCCATGATCTTCGGTGAGGCTCCATCCTTTGATGCAATCCTAGCATCCATTCAGGCTCTCGGAGAGCAATTGAACCGACCATGATCTTGTGACTTTGAAACCGCCGCTTGGTTTTTTGAGGCGGCTTGGTTGACGTGTGATTTGCAGCAACTTCGCAGTTGAGTGTGTGATGCTGTCCGTTGCTGCGTGCAGGAAAACTGGTGGGCGAAAGTTAATTTCATCACCGCGTTGTGCCCCTTCCCATTGACCTGTTGGCCCATCAGATCGCTAGCCCGGAGGCGAGCAGCCTGCAACGCTTGGGCAAGGTTTCTGGACGGCTGACGCCTTGCGCGCTGAGGGTGTGGGCTTCGTTATCCCGAACTTGATGGCCTTTGCAGGGTCGGTTGTAGTGCTTGATGTCAAAGGCGAGAACTTTGACAAAACGTCTCGCCTGCGCGCACTGAATGGCGATGAGGTCTATCGCTTCAGCCCGTTTGATTGGTCCAATGCCACGCATCGCTACAACCCATTGTCGCGCATTGCGAAAGCACCAACCTTTGCGCAGCGGTTCACAGAAGTCAGCATCTTGGCTGATCTGTTTCTCGATAAGGACAACAAAACGCTCGACACCTTCTCCGAAGCGGGCAAGTCGATCTTTGTCGCTGCCTGTCTGCTGGCCATCCAGCGCGGGACGGCAAACCTTGGCGAAGTGAACAAGATCGTTGCGGGCGGTGAATACAAGAACGCACAATACAAAACCTATGCCGACGAGGCGGAGGAAGCTATTTTGCGCGAGCTTTGGACCAATGCGGCCAGTGCATCGTCGCGGTTGCTCACCTCGAATATTCAGGCGCTGATGACAGCAGGTCTTAAGCAATGGGACAATCCGGCGGTGCGGTCAGCAACGCAGGACAGTGACTTTGATTTTGCGACATTCCGCAAGACGCCGCAGTCGCTCTACATCGCGGTGTCAGAGGATCATATCGCGACCTTGGCACCGCTTTTGCGCTTGATGTTTGCGGATTTGATTGCATCCATCCGTCTCAAAGAGCCCGGCCCAGATGAACCGTGGCCAGTCATGATGATGATTGATGAATTCCAACAGATGGGTGCGATGCCGTATCTGGAAAGAGCCATACATTCACTGGCAAGTTACGGCGGTACCAGACAGAACACGTTCAACCGAGGCTTCGAGTTCAGCACCAGGATTGAAGCCACTCAAGAAGTCACCATCTGCCAAAGCCCGCGCCGTATTCAATGGTGCGACAAGTTTGCCCCGCAAGGCTCGGAATTCTTCGATGGATGCGAACAGGCCACTTAGCCCGCTGCCTTCGATCAGCGATGTGAGTTGGGCTTCCAAGTTAAGGAGTTGAGAAAGCTGCGTTTCAAGTTCCAGCCGCATCGTGGCCAGCTGTTGCAGCTGCACGTTGAGGTCCTCAGCCATGTGTTCAAGCTGAGCGACCAGTTGACCAAGTTGCGATCCGTCAAACGTTGGAACGCCTTGCGCCTTTGCTGGCGTCGATAGGCCGAATGCCGTTATTGCGGCGACCGAAAGAAGAAGCTGTTTCAATTTGGCACTCCCATTTGCATGAATTCACGCTCGGATAAGCGGTCCGCGACCAGATGCTGCGCATGGGCCGCTTCGCGCTGTTGGTTGGCTGCCATCAGTCTGACGCGCAGGTTTAGAATGCGGGCGATTTCAGCTTTGGCGTAGGTGTTGAGTTCCCACGCTGCCTTTGCGTTTGGTTGGGCATCAATCTGCAGAATGATCGCGCGTAGGCGGCTGATGACTTGCATCGTCGTGGCGTGGCTGCTTCCAGCATAGTAGACGCCAGCATCCGAGATATTCGCATATTCCGCGAGCGCGAAGTCTGAGGATGACAGCGTGCCAAGCGCGTCTGCGCCGCCGACAACGGCAAGATATTCGTTGTAGAATTTGGAGATATTGCGCACATAGCCTTGGGTCTCGGTGAAAGGCGGAACACCGCCATACTCGATCACGCGGCCGGGTCCTGCGTTATAAGCGGCGAGGGCATGCGGGATATTGCCAAAGCGGTTCAGCTGGGTCGTGATGTAGCGCGCGCCGCCGCGCAGGTTGTCCTTTGGATCATATGGATTGACCCCAAGATCAGACGCCGTGCCGGGCATGAGCTGTGTTAGGCCGTAAGCGCCTACATGGCTTTCGGCGGTAATGTTAAATCGGCTCTCCTGTTTGACCAGTGCCTGAAACAGGCAGCGCCATTGTGTTGGCGAAAGCCCGGCCCGAGCAACGCCCGGCGCACCGGCATATTCGCCCGCCACTCGTACAATCATCATCTCGACGGTTTCACGCCCTTCGCCAAAGAGGCGGCTGTTCATCGGACTGGTATCGGTGTTGGGGTAGACAGAAGCGACACCAAAATCAGCGTTGCCCTCAAGGGCGCTGATATCAAAACCCGGACCAGTCATTGCTGCTGAAATGGCTTCGAGCGTGCGCAGCTGATCAGCTTGGACATCGGCGATAGACGTGCGTTCAGTATCTTTTTCCCCTTGGGTTCCCAAGTCCTGAACCAGCGCCGTTACGCGCGCAATGGTTTGCCCAATGGCAGTATTGTCTTGCGTTGGCACACCTTGGGCGAAGCCCGTGGTTGCTTGCAGGCAGAGGCAAACCCCGGAAGATATGATTGCGGGGCGGATCATTCTGGGCGCGGCAGGGCTTCGAAAGTGCAGTCTTTGCCGCTCGTATCTGAGACGATTGCTGTCGCCGCGAAGGATACCGTTGCGCGTGTCACCAGAGGCTCACCATTGCGACCAAAGCAGGGCGACGTTTTCTCGGTGTATTGCTCGCAGGCAGACAACAGCGGCACCGCAGCTACCATGAAGAGAAGTGGGAAGTATCTCATTGTGGTCTCCAAAAATCAGGGTTTGAACGCCAGTCGGCTGGCACGCGGGCCTCGCCCGTGGCACCGCCACCCAGAATTGGCAGAAAATCGCCAAGGGCAGAGAGATCAGCATCGACGAAGACACTGTCACCGGCAGAGCGTATCAACGCGATGCGTTGGCCAATGGTAGGTTGGACGAGCAACGCTGCTTCCTTGGCGTTGACGCGCAGAAAATCGTAATCGGCAACAGTGGCGCGGTCGTTAGGGAACAGGATCTGCGTCGGGACGGTTTCAACAATGGTTTTGCCAACGCGGCTGTCGCGCAACTGGCTGGGATACTGCGTCATCATGATCACGACGCAGTTCATCTTGCGCAGGGTCACGAGCCAGTTTTCCAACCGTGCGCCGAAATAGGGATCATCAAGCAGTTTCCACGCTTCATCCAAGACGATGATGGTGGGGCGACGGTCCTCAACCACGCGTTCAATTTGGCGGAAAATGTAAGAGAGCACCGCCATACGCTCGGTCGTCATGTCAAGGATCTCAGTCATGTCAAACCCGACGATGTCACCTGAAAGATCGAGGCTTTGCCCCTGATCTGGCTCATCAAAAACCCATCCAAACCGACCACTTGGGGCCCATTCTGCGACGCGAGACTGCAACTCGCCATCATCATCCAAGGACTGGAACAACGTCTCAAAGCTGGCAAAGCGCTGCAGGGCTGCGCCTGCATCGGCATTTTGCGTAACAGCACCTTGGATATGGCGTGACTGTTCACCCGAAAGAACACCGCTGCGCGTGAGCAAAGTTGCCAACCAGTCAGAAAGCCACGCGCGTCCACGCTCATCGATTTCAGAAGCGAGTGGATTTAGGCCAGTGGGTACGCCTGCGCGGATTTCGTTATACCGACCGCCAAGGGCCCGCACCGCCATTTCTAAACCACGATCTTTGTCGAAGAAGAACAGGCGCGCGCCGACACGTTGGGCCTGCGCGGTAAGGAAGGCTGTGGTCAGTGTTTTGCCTGTTCCTGTCCTGCCAAGCACAAGAGTGTGGCCGACCGTCGGTTCTTTGCCTTGCGCTCCTGCTTCGTGGAAGTTGAAGCGATAGCCCGACGTGCCGACCGTTGGCAGCACGGCAATGCTTTGACCCCAAGGGCTCTTGTCGTTGCTCCGCCCCTCGACGCTACCATGAAGTGCTGCGAAGTCGGCAAAATTGGTCGAAGAGATTGGCGTCTTGCGGGCGCGATAACCAAAGTTTCCGGGGCTTTGCGCAAAGTAGGTGGCCTTGAGGGCCATGTTTTCACGGACGATCACAGCCATGATTTCTTGGCCAACCCGTTTGATCTGCGCAGCTGCTCGTTCCAACGTGTCACGGTCGGGCGCATGAACGGCGATGGAAAGGTGGTGGTCGCCAAATGCGATGCGGCCGGCTTCTTGATCGTCCGCTGCCAAAGCCAACTGGTCGCGCAAAGACACTGCCGCATCATCGGATGCATGCATCTGCCTGATGATGCGTTGAATGCGCTCTGCCATGATGTTGTTTGGGATCGGGCTGAAAGAATTCGTCAGGACGATGTCGAGCGGCAGGGCCAGCGCATCGAGGAGCGTCACGTCGGTCAAGGCAGGATAGGATTTGATGCTGAAGAGCGCACCATATTTGATTGCCCCAGTGGTAGCGCATGTAACAGTGACCACATCACCATCAAACGTCGCGCGGCAACCACTGATGGTATGGGACAGGGGCAGAGGGCTTTGGCCAAACGCGATCGGTGCAAAACTGCCCGCATTCAGGGTGTTCAGATAACCCAACCATTCACCACCCGTGTTTGTTAACCGGACAGGGTTTGCGGATGACAGAGCCACTGCAAAGAACCCCATAACTTCATTGAGTTCTTGGACGCGTGCTGCGCGATCCTTAACCCAAGCTTTGCGCGCAAATGCACGCAGGAACGGAATACGCGCCGCGAGGTTAGGGCGGCGAATGACGCTCAGATACATCTGTCGTTTGGAAGGCCGCAGGTCTTTGATAGGTGATTATATACTTGAGAAAGCGAACCGCTGATGATGGATGAAACGAGACATGTCGGCATTGTCGATATCCGGTTGACCGAATACCAACTGGATGAGGCTTTAAAAATTATCGACCGCTCCAACCGCGAGATATGGACGGCACAGGAACAACTTTGTCTCCTCTCTCAAATCTTGTTGGGGAAGAGCGTCCGTCTGGTGGTTGAGGGGCGAAATATATCTTGTTCTGATTGAACTGCGTTGGCTCTGGGTTTAATTCCACGGAGTACATTAGAACTTCATTGAGAAGCCGCAAAACTGCACAAAGATCGTCGTGGAGTTTTGGCAAATCGCTTGAAAAGAAGCGAACTTTTGGCTTTTGGTGGTTAAACGCGCCTAGTCGAAGATTCCTGTATGTGGGGTCTTCTACGAAGTATCCCCAGCAACCATGCATTGCTGCATTCCGCCTTGGTAGTACGTCTGTAAGCTGAATGTGAATCTCAAGAAATAGTTTTTTTACTGACTGTCGATTGCATGTTTCGGCGATAGCCTTAAGGTGTCCAACTCTTGTGCCCGTCATCTGGTTGCCAAGTAGACGGTCAAACACATCTATGGTTAGCCCCAAGGTCCACCGGAGAGCGCTGTTTAGCGATTCATCGACCTGCCCCCAAAGGACTGCTATATTCCCGATAAGGCGCGTGTCGTCATCAGACAGCGGACTTTCGAATGGAGTGGCAGAAGTGACAGATTTTACAGACACAGTGAAGAACCTCTTGAAGATGAAACCGAAGCCTCACAATGAGGCCCCGGCATCATCCAAGAGTCAATCTGAGTCGGACCAATCGTCCAGCAAGCGGCCAACCAAGTCCCGGAACTCAGGTGACGACTGAGTTAATCCGCCGATAGGTCAGGCGCTTGCCCTCTGCCCCGCGCAGAATCGCATTGGCGCGCATCGTGTCGTCAATTTCCTTGGCCGCGCGGTGATTGTAGCGGAAGTCGAACTCGGCAGCATAGCGGTGCAGGTGTTGTTTTCCGCAGTGCTGGTAGACACCCTTCATGCCGCGCTTGAAG
>DQCL01000063.1 GCA_003533975.1 Octadecabacter sp.
CAAAGCTTTCGGCGCAATCGCCGCCTTGCAACAAGAACGCTTCGCCTCGGCTCACGGCGGCCAAGTGGTTGCGCAAACGGCGTGCTTCGCCCGCAAAGACCAGCGGAGGATAGGAGCTCAGCTTTTCCTCAACAGCGGTCAAGGCCGCAGCGTCGGTATAATCCGGCATCTGTACCCGCGGCTTGTTGCGCCAGTCAGATTTATTCCAGTCCGTCATGTTCTTGCTCCGAAAAATTGGCGCCCGACAGGACGCGTTAGCGATATCAATCCTTCATATAACCTTCCTGTGGATAAGGTCCAATGGCAAAAGACGCCCGATTTTGTCGCGACGGTGTTTAATTGTCTTGATCGCCGCGTTGAAAGGTGGTGAGGCTTGTTATCAAATCTATGGATGTAAACACGCCATGCAACGCTACAACACGATTGATATAGACGCCTCAAGCAACACACCGCGCCGGTTCGTGTTCGTCTTATTGAACGAATTTACGTTGCTGTCCTTTGCGGCGGCAATTGATTGCCTGCGCTTAGCCAATCGCATGGCCGGCCAAGAACTCTATAGCTGGCGTATTATTGGTGAGGGTGGTGAAACCATCAGCTGCTCCACGGGGACGACATTTACGTTAGATGGCGATCTGGATGAATTGCACCGCGACGATACGGTCATGATTTGCGGCGGGCGCGACGTTCAGGCGGCCACAACCAAGAAGATTTTGAACTGGTTGCGCCGTGAAGCACGCCGCGGCTTGGTCATGGGCGGCCTGTGCACGGCAGCGTTCACACTGGCAAAGGCCGGCTTGCTGGACGGGAAACGCGCCACGATCCACTGGGAAAACCATGACAGCTTCGCCGAGGAATTCCTTGAGGTCGAGCTGACCAAGTCTGTTTTTGTCAAAGATGGCAATCGCTGGACAACTGCCGGCGGCACCTCTTCGATTGATCTGTTTCTGCAAATTATAGCGGATCACTACGGTGAAGAGCTGGCAAATGCTGTGGCCGATCAGCAAATTTACAGCGCGATCCGTACCGACCAAGACACGCAACGCCTGTCAATTCCGACACGTATTGGCGTGCGTCATCCAAAGCTTAGTCGTGTCATTCAGGCGATGGAGCAAAACATCGAAGAACCGATCAGCCCGTCCATTCTGGCCAAAGATGTCGGTATGTCGACGCGCCAGCTTGAACGTTTGTTCCGCCGTTACCTCAACCGGTCCCCAAAGCGATATTATATGGAATTACGCTTGCAAAAGGCGCGTAACCTCTTGATGCAAACCGATATGTCTGTAATCAACGTCGCACTCGCGTGTGGCTTTGCTTCCCCCAGCCATTTCTCCAAATGCTACCGCGCCCACTATGATACCACCCCCTACCGCGAACGCGGCGCTCACGCCGCTCGCTTGTCTGTTTAAAGTATTTGCCCCTGGGCACCGTTGCGAAAAGGTCTGATTGATGAAACGTTCCACAATGCTGCCAGTTTTGGGGTCATCACGATCGCCTTTCTGACGTTAACCGTCATGATGTCTGGGCGTTCGAATGATCCTGGCATTAGGGGCGATCCTGACTTCCCTCACTTCGCTTGCCTGATCAACAAATACTGCGAAGGCGAAACGTGCACCGAGGATCCGATTCCATTCATCGCCTATCTGAGCCATTCAAATAACTTGCCGCGCTTGGAATTGCCGCGCTTTAACCCGCGCGCGACGCTAACTGAAACCCCTGATGGGTATGTCTTTGAAAGCGACGGTGGTATCGTGAACGGTACAGTAACCGTTTTCAATGATCGTGGGCCTTTTCTCAACAGCTAACGGTCCCATTGCCTATGTTTCAAAAGCATCTTGGGGGGCATGCGCCGCAAAGGCGGCTAGCCCCCTGTTGGTCGAATTGGCAAGGCACGTTCAATTACCTCACCCCAACGCACGCAGCCGTTTGATGAGGCTGGACGTGTCCCAGCGACCACCGCCCAAATTCTGCACATCTTTGTAGAACTGATCAACGAGGGCAGTAACAGGAAGCGTTGCGCCGGTTTCGTCAGCAGTATCCAAACATATCCCAAGATCTTTTCGCATCCAATCCACTGCAAACCCGTGTTCGAATTCTCCATCAATCATCGTCTCGTAGCGGTTTTGCATTTGCCAAGAGCCTGCAGCGCCTTGGCTGATCACTTCGACCACGGCGCGCCCGTCCAGACCTGCTTTCTCCGCAAAATGCAGTGCCTCGGAAAGGCCCTGTACCAAACCCGCAATCGCGATTTGATTGCACATCTTCGTCATCTGACCCGCGCCACTGTCCCCAATACGGCGGCAAACGCGGGCATAAGCATCGATAATCGGCTCAGCGCGGGCGTATATATCGGCATCGCCACCGCACATAACCGACAGAACACCATTTTCGGCGCCGGCTTGCCCGCCGGAAATCGGGGCGTCCACAAACGAAAGCCCAGCTTCAGACGCTGCTGCATAAAGTTCGCGCGTAACGGATGCGGAAACGGTCGTGTGATCCACGAACACAGCGCCCTTTGACATGGTTTCAAACGCGCCATCGGTACCCGTACAGACTGCACGTAGATCGTCATCATTCCCGACGCAGGCCATCACAAACTCTGCACCCTCAGCCGCTAAGGCTGGCGTTGCTGCCATTGCGCCACCATGTTGTGCGACCCAAGCCGCGGACTTGGATGCGGTGCGGTTATAAACCGTCACCTCGTGTCCGGCCTTTACCAGATGCGCTGCCATTGGGTAGCCCATGACCCCCAAACCCAAAAATGCCACCTTTGCCATATCGTCTCTCCCGCTTGCATCACAATTGCTGTTGCGAGATAGGTAACGGACCCCCGCCGCACGTCAACCACTCAGGCGGGTCGTTCAACAAGGGACTTGTTATGGCACTCGTTTTTCGCTGGCTGATCCGCCTAGCTTCCGCGCTGATTGTTTTGGCCGTCGCGACGATTTCACTCGTCTACTATTTCGCGTCCCGTTCCCTGCCCGATTATGAAGGAACACTCGACGTCGCCGGCATTTCCGCGCCAGTGGAAATCGTGCGTGATCACGCCAACGTCCCACATATTTTCGGTGCGACTGATGAAGACGTGTTTTTTGCGCTCGGAATGGCCCATGCCCAAGACCGTCTTTGGCAAATGACCATGTTGCGCCGAACCGCCCAAGGGCGCCTTTCTGAACTGTTTGGGGCACGCACGCTTCCGATTGACAGTTTGATCCGCCGTCTAGATTTATACCCGCTTTCCCAAAAGTCCGTTGAAGTATTGGACGCAGAAACCCAATCGGCACTGCAGGCCTATTCAAGCGGCGTGAACGCATGGATTGACCAAGTGAACCAAGGCGCCCGCGGGCGCGGCGCGCCTGAGATGTGGGTGTTCAACCAAGCGATCGCTCCGTGGCAACCCGCAGATTCCGTGTCGATTATCAAACTGATGTCATTGCAGCTCTCTAGCCATCTTGAAGAAGAAGTTTTACGTGCACGCACATCGTTGATCTTAAACGACGAAACGCGCTTGAATGATATTCTGCCAGAAGCACCCGGCGCGGGCTTGGCTGCCCTACCAAGCTATGCGTCCCTCATGCCGAACGTTCCACGCTATGCCCCGAACAACCGCATGGCGTTTGACCCGATTTCGCCTGTCGTGCCGCGCACCCTTGCGGGGGCGTCCAATGCTTGGGCCGCTGGCATCACACGCTCTGCCACGGGCTCAACTCTTTTGGCCAATGATCCGCACCTTGGCCTGACGGCCCCGTCCATCTGGTATCTTGCACGGCTTGAGCTTGAGACAGGCGGCGTCATCGGCGGCACCATCCCTGGTGTTCCGGTGATCATGCTTGGGCGCTCGGCCGACCTTGGCTGGGGCATCACCTCGTCCTATTTGGATGATCAAGATATCTATATTGAGGAAGTGAACCCATCCAACGCCAGCCAATACCGCGTGCCAAATGGATGGGCTAACTTTGAAACCCGCGAAAGTATCATTCGCATCAAGGACGCAGCTTCGATCACATTGCAATTGCAGTGGACGGTGAACGGGCCTGTGCTGCCACCGGATCAATATGACCTCGCGACGATCCGCCCTCCGGGACATGTAACGGTTCTGGGCTGGACGGCGCTGTCGGATGAAGACACAACCATGCAGGCGGCGATGAATCTGATGCGAGCGCGCACCGTTGAAGCAGGGATTGCGGCGGCGGAAGACTATGTTGCGCCGTCCCAGATGCTCACCCTCGCGGATCGCAACTCTGTCGGGCTAAAGCTGATTGGACGCGTGCCGAACCGCAGCCCAGACAACGTGACCCAAGGGCGTTTGCCCCATTTTGGATATTTGCCACAAAACCGTTGGGACGGCTGGCGTGATTACGCAGAAAGTCCCGAATGGATCGACCCTATCGGCGGCATCGTCGGTAACACCAACAACAAAATCACCAACGCCCCCTTCCCTGCAAACATCAGTTTCATTTGGGGCGACAGCCAGCGCATAAACCGCTGGCGTTTGTTGATGCAAGCGCGCGAAGTCCATACCCGTGACAGTTTCATCGAGGCGCAGAGCGACACGGTGAGCTATACCGCGCGGTCGATCCTTCCGCTGATTGGTGCTGACCTTTGGTTTACTGGTGAAGCTGCACCTGAGGGAACGCCTGAAAGGCTGCGCCAAGATGCGTTGTCTTTGCTGGCTGGATGGAACGGTGAGATGAACGAACATCTGCCCGAGCCCCTGCTTTACGCGGCTTGGATGCGGGCTTTGCAAGATCGCCTCATCCGCGATGAGCTGGGCCCATTGTCCCACGAATACACCCACGTTGAGCCGTTGTTCATCGAACGCGCCTTCCGTAACACGGACGGCGCAGGGGTATGGTGTGATGTTTTGCAGTCGGCACCAAAAGAAACCTGTTCTGACATTGCACGCATGGCGCTGGATGATGCGTTGGTATGGGTATCTGCACACCACGGCACAGCGCTTGAGAGCTTGCGTTGGGGTGATGCCCATGAAGCGACCCATGATCACCCCGTTTTGGGCGAAGCTCCGGTGTTGCGCTGGTTTGTGAACATTCGTCAGTCCACGTCGGGGGGCGACAATACGTTGATGCGCGGGCGCACGTCGGGCACTGGCGATGACCCGTTCCTGAATGTGCATGCCGCGGCTTATCGGGGGGTCTATGACTTCGCGGACCCTGACAGCTCTGTGTTCATTACCTCCACGGGGCAATCAGGCCATTTCCTGTCGCGCTATTATGATGATCTTGGCGCCCTGTGGCGTCGTGGCGAGTATATTCCAATGTCACTCGACCCCGCGTTGGCGCGTGGTGGTGCTGTTGGTATTACAGTGTTGGAACCGCAGTAATAAAACTTAATCGAGCGGGTGATACTCGCCGCTTGGTTCTTGTGAGACCTCGACCTCGGCCTGTTCAACTTCGCGGACAGCGGGCATGGCGTCAGGATATTGCTTTTCGAATTGTGCTTGTTGCTGTGCGCTCCAACGGACATCAATCGTCCAACCGGTGTCGGTCTGGTCTTCGTTTTCAATCACACCTTCGCGTTGAAGCCAGCTTTGCGCACCACCCTGCGCCCAATCGAGCGTCAGGGTTAAAGTGCGTGTCGTGCCTTTAAGGTTTTCACTGACGGTCTCCAGAAGTCGATCAAGCCCCTCGCCCGTCACGGCCGAAATTGCGAAAACGCCCTCGTCGTCCTTGTTTAGTGCCTTTAGATACCCTGCGTCCTCATCGCTCAGTAGGTCAACTTTGTTCAGGACTTCGATCATCGGCACATCTGGGTCCACATCAAGCAGGCGCAGCGTGTCTAGAACGGCTTTCTTTTGCTCAGCGGACTGCGGATGGCTGACATCGCGCACATGAAGGATGATGTCTGCCTCAAGCACCTCTTCAAGGGTCGCACGGAAGGACGCAACCAGCTGCGTTGGGAGCTCAGAGATAAATCCCACAGTGTCGGACATGATCACATCATCGCCCGAGGGCAATTCAACGCGGCGCATTGTTGGATCCAGCGTGGCGAACAGCATGTCC
>DQCL01000169.1:0-3737 GCA_003533975.1 Octadecabacter sp.
CGGGTTGACTTCGATCAGATAGATATCGCCGTCTTTCACGGCGAACTGGATGTTCATCAGGCCGACAACCTTAAGGGCCAAGGCCAGCGCGTTTGTCTGGCGTTTGATTTCTTCGATGATGGCGTCGGACAGGGTGTGGGGCGGCAGGGAACAGGCGCTATCGCCAGAATGCACGCCGGCCTCTTCGATGTGTTGCATGATGCCCGCGACGTGGGTGTTTGTGCCGTCAGACAGGCAGTCAACGTCGACCTCAACCGCGCCGGAGAGGTAGCTGTCGAGCAGGACGGGGCTGTCACCGGAAACGACCACAGCGGTGGAGATATAGCGTTCAAGCTGGCCCATATCGCGCACGATTTCCATCGCGCGACCGCCCAGAACGTAGGACGGGCGGATGACCAGCGGAAAGCCGATGCTTTCAGCGATTTCAAGGGCTTGTGCGTCTGTGGAGGCGATGCCGTTCTTTGGTTGCAGCAAGCCGAGGTCGTTGACCAGCGCCTGAAAACGCTCACGGTCTTCGGCCCAGTCGATGCTGTCGGGCGATGTGCCAAGGATCGGGATGCCTTCGTCAGCGAGGGCTTGCGCGATCTTCAACGGGGTCTGGCCGCCGAACTGGACGACGACGCCGTGCAGGGTGCCGTTTTCCTGTTCAACACGCAGAACTTCCATGACGGATTCAAACGTCAGCGGTTCAAAATACAAGCGATCCGAGGTGTCGTAGTCGGTGGACACGGTCTCGGGGTTGCAGTTGATCATGATGGTTTCATAGCCCTGATCGGTGAGGGCGTAGCAGGCGTGGCAGCAGCAGTAGTCAAATTCGATACCTTGGCCGATGCGGTTTGGACCGCCGCCCAAGATCACGACCTTTTTGCGGTCAGAGGGCCGTGCTTCGCATTCTACGTCGCCCATCATCGGGGCTTCGTATGTGGAGTACATGTAGGGCGTTTGCGCCTCAAATTCGGCGGCGCAGGTGTCGATGCGTTTGAAGACCGCTTTAACGCCGAGGTTGAGGCGTGCGCGGCGCACATTGTCTTCATCGCGGCCTGTCAGTGTGGCAAGGCGTGCGTCTGAGAAACCAAGCATTTTGAGCTGGCGCAAACCTTCTTCGTTTGTCGGCAGGCCGTCTTTCTTAACGACGGTTTCGGCGTCGATGATTTCGCGGATGCGCGCAAGGAACCACGGGTCGAATGCGGTAACGTTGTGGATTTCATCATCGCTGAGGCCGTGGCGCATGGCTTGCGCGATGACGCGGATGCGGTCCGGTGTTTGTTGGGCGAGGGCCTTGGTGATGGCGGCCTTATCAGGCGCGCCTTCGATTTCGATGTCGTCAAACCCTGTGAGGCCCGTTTCCATCGAGGCGAGCGCCTTTTGCATGGATTCGTGGAACGTGCGGCCAATGGCCATGGCTTCGCCCACGGATTTCATCGCTGTGGTCAGGTAAGGTTCTGAGCCTGGGAACTTTTCGAATGCAAAGCGCGGGATCTTGGTGACGACGTAATCAATGGATGGCTCAAAGCTGGCAGGTGTGACGCCGGTGATGTCGTTGTCGAGTTCATCGAGTGTAAAGCCTACGGCGAGTTTCGCTGCGATCTTGGCGATCGGGAAACCAGTGGCCTTGGATGCCAGCGCAGACGAACGGGACACGCGCGGGTTCATTTCAATCACGACCATGCGCCCGTCAGCAGGGTTCACCGCCCATTGTACGTTGGAACCGCCTGTTTCCACACCGATTTCACGCAGCACGTTGATCGAGTGCGTGCGCATCAGTTGGTATTCTTTGTCGGTCAATGTCAGGGCAGGGGCAACTGTTATGGAGTCCCCTGTGTGAACGCCCATCGGGTCCACGTTCTCAATTGAGCACACAATAATGGCGTTATCGGCTGTGTCGCGCACAACTTCCATTTCGTACTCTTTCCAGCCGAGCAGCGATTGGTCGACCAGAATTTGTGCAACGGGAGAGGCTTCCATGCCTGTGCGACAGAAGTGTTCGTATTCTTCGCGGTTATAGGCCACGCCGCCGCCGGTGCCGCCCATTGTAAAGGCTGGGCGAATGATTGCGGGCAGGCCGATGTCTTCCAAAGCGTCCATCGCGATGGCGATACCTGCGGGAATGTCGAATTTGTCGGTGATGCGCGGGGCGGTTTTGTCTTTCGTCGGCGCGGTCACAATTGTCGCCTTCGGGTTTTCGATGCCAAGGCGGTCCATCGCTTCGCGGAACAACTGGCGGTCTTCGGCCATTTCAATGGCTTCACGCTTTGCGCCGATCATTTCGACGCCAGCAACTTCGAGGATGGATTTATTGGCGGCGTCTGCACCGAATTCTTCCAGCACGGCGTCAAGCTCAGCGCCGCTGAACAGTTGCGCGATCGTCATCTCATCTGCGGCCAGCGCCGTGTTCAGGCCGGTTTGCCCGCCCATTGTGGGCAGCAATGCGTCGGGGCGCTCTTTTAGGATGATCTTGGCGACAACCGCGGGGGTGATGGGTTCGATATAGGTCGCATCCGCAAGGCCGGGGTCCGTCATGATCGTCGCAGGGTTGGAGTTCACCAGAACCACACGGTAGCCTTCTTCGCGCAGCGCTTTGCACGCTTGGGCACCTGAGTAGTCAAATTCGCAAGCCTGGCCGATCACAATAGGACCCGCGCCAATAATCATAATCGATTGGATATCGGTTCTCTTTGGCATGGCGGCCCCCATAATTTGCAAATTGTCCTGCGTTTAGGGAGTCTGGCGGCAGGGTGCAAGTGGATTTGGCCCTTGTTTACGGACTCTTTTCGCAATTTTCGGCTCCATCAGAACCCACGTCATTTTTGGGCCCTCTCCGACCCAATTTGCGCCACATTTATATGGGATATCGCCTGATAACGCGGCCCCGCAAAAGGGGNNTGAGGCACCAGATGATACGTTTCTTAATGGCGGCTATCGCCTATTTTCTCTTAGCAGTTGGCGTTGTTATGCTTACGCGGGAAAACGGGATCGCCACTTTGGTTGCGTCTTGGCAGGGCACATTGGAGCTTGCTCCGGTCTTTGGTCGAATTGCTGGGATCCTAGCGCTGCTTGGTGTCATCATTACGATCCTAGTACGCGGGCGATCAATGGGGGCCATGATTGCTGCCGTTGTTATGGCGTTTATAGCGACCCTGTTTTTCCAAAGCGGATTTATGTTGATCAAAACCTCATTGCCCTATGTGACGCCCTTTCATGCGGATGTTGCACTGGCCGAATGGGACAACGTATTGCACGGCGGGCATGATCCTTGGGTCTGGACGCATGCGGTTGCAGGCTACCTGCCGATGGAATGGCTGACGCCGATTTATCTCCATGTTTGGGTGTTTCCGGCAATTTGCCTACCTGTAATCATGGCCGCCATTGATGTGGACAAAGGCCGCGTAATGCGCACGATGATCCTTTACGGCATCGCATGGGTGCTGATTGGGAATATCATTGCCCTAGCTGGCCTGTCCGCAGGGCCAGTATTCTACGACCGTATTTATGGCGGCGAGCGCTTTGCCGATTTGACAGCGGCAATGGCGGCAACGCCTGAGATCAGCAGTTACTTTGAACTCATTCAGGACGATCTTTGGATGGCCTACACCACAAGCGAGCAAGCCATTGGATCAGGCATTTCCGCATTTCCAAGCGTGCATGTTTCCGTCGCCATGGTCGGCGCGCTGTATCTATGGGAGCGTTCACGACTGTTGGGCGTTATCGGCGCGGCGTTTGTCGCGGTGATCCTGTTT
>DQCL01000169.1:3768-4549 GCA_003533975.1 Octadecabacter sp.
TTGGGCATTTATGTCGCGTCGTGCAGCCAAAGAGCATGCTGTGCCTATGCCAGATGGAGAACTTGCGTAACGGATAAGGCAAATGGTAGCGCTTGGACTTGACTTTGATGTCGTGGCGCGGTTGATCAGCGCCAACGTTTATTAGCAGGATTTGACAAATGCACGCCTATCGCAGCCACTCATGCGCCGAATTGAACAAGGATAACGTGGGCGAAACCGTCCGTCTGTCCGGTTGGGTGCATCGCATTCGTGACCACGGTGGGTTGCTGTTCATCGATTTGCGCGACCATTTCGGGATCACGCAGGTGATGGCCGACCCTGATAGCCCTGTGTTTAAGGACATCGAAAAGGTGCGCTCTGAGTGGTGTATTCGCATTGATGGCAACGTCATGGCGCGCGACGAGAGCCTTGTGAACGACAAGCTGCCAACGGGCGAAGTTGAAGTGTTCATTCGGGACATCGAAATTTTGGGTGCCGCAAACGAGCTGCCATTGATGGTGTTTGGCGATCAGGAATATCCTGAAGATACGCGCCTGAAATACCGTTACCTCGATCTGCGCCGCGAAAAGATGCAAGACAACATGAAGCTGCGCTCTGACGTTGTGTCCTCCATGCGCAAGCGGATGTGGGACAAAGGGTTCCGCGAATATCAAACGCCGATCATCACGGCGTCTTCCCCTGAAGGTGCGCGTGACTTCTTGGTGCCGTCACGTTTGCATCCGGGTAAATTTTACGCGCTGCCGCAGGCGCCCCAGCAGTTCAAACAGCTGATTATGGTGTC
>DQCL01000318.1 GCA_003533975.1 Octadecabacter sp.
CTACAGGGCTTTATCGAAACCCTGCGTGGCCCTGCCAAAGATGATCCTGACGCGTTTGACCGCTTTCTAGGGATCATGGAAAGTGAAGCAGGGCGTATGAACCATTTGATCGAAGACCTGCTGTCGCTCAGCCGCGTTGAAAGCGATATTCGGGTGCGGCCAACAACCCGCGTGCACCTTAATCTGCTGATCAACGAAGTCATCGCCGCCCTTACACCTGTTGCCGCTGCCAAAAACGTCTCGCTTGTTCCGCAAATGCCTGAACAACAGATTGAGATCACCGCAGATCGGGAACAGCTCTGGCAGGTGATCAGCAACCTAGTTGAGAACGCGATCAAATATGGTGTCGACGGTGGCACGGCGACGATTATCCTCACGGAGCCAGAATACGACCCCGCGATTATGCAAGACGGTGTCCAAATTGCAGTGCGTGATGATGGAATCGGTGTCCCATCCCATGCCATCGCGCGACTCACCGAGCGGTTTTACCGCGTGGATGGTCACAGAAGTCGCGAAGTGGGTGGAACGGGGCTTGGTCTGGCCATCGTGAAGCACATTATTAACCGCCACAGAGGAAGGCTGCGTATTTCCAGTAAAGTAGGCGAAGGGTCTGAATTTAAAGTAATTCTTCCCATTGAAAGCGCATCAAAACCGCACTAGCGAAGCCACGATTCAGCACTGTCATATTAGTTTTACATTACCGTCACAAAAGCTTTGTGAGGGCGGCCTAACACGTGCCTCAACGCCCATCGGTTCGCGAGGGGCGAGAGATGACAAAAGTAGGAGATACAATGTCCGTTCTCAAATTGACCGCCTCGACCATCGCGATTGCCGCGATTTCTGCGACATCCGCAACAGCCCGAGAAAACGTCCAAATCGCTGGATCGTCCACTGTGCTGCCATATGCTTCCATCGTTGCTGAAGCATTCGGCGACAACACAGATTTCCCGACACCGGTTGTTGAATCCGGTGGTTCTTCCGCTGGCCTTAAGCGTTTTTGTGAAGGCGTCGGCGAAAACACAATCGACATCGCGAACTCGTCCCGTCCGATCCGCGACAGCGACATCGAACTTTGCCTTGAAAACGGCGTGACAGACATCATCGAAGTCCGCATCGGGTATGATGGTATCGTATTTGCGTCCCAAATCGACGGCCCGGCGTTCACAGCATTCGAACCCTCAGACATCTTCAACGCACTTGGTGCGACGGTACTGGTTGATGGCGAAGTTGTTGCCAACCCGCACACACAGTGGGCTGATTTCAACGCAGACTTGCCTGCGGCAGACATCATGGCGTTCATTCCTGGCACAAAGCACGGCACACGCGAAGTCTTTGAGGATAAGGTTCTGTTGGCTGGCTGTGAAGAAACTGGCGCGTTTGGCGCGATGGTTGCAAGCGGCATGTCCGAAGACGACGCTGAGGGTGCGTGCATCGCGGTGCGCGGCAACGGCATTACAGTCGACATCGACGGTGACTACACAGAAACACTGGCCCGCATTGATGCCAACCCGAACGGTATCGGCATCTTCGGTCTGGCGTTCTACGAGAACAACACAGACGTCCTGAAAGTTGCGACAATGTCTGGTGTCGTACCGGAAACCGCGACAATCGCGTCCGGCGAATACCCCGTATCGCGCCCGTTGTTCTTCTTCATCAAGCAAGCGCACATCGGCGTCATTCCTGGTGTGAAAGAGTTCGCTCAATTCTTTATCGCTGACGAAATCGCAGGTCCTGATGGGCCGCTCGCGCAGTACGGTCTGGTGTCTGATCCAGAACTTGCAGCAACACAGGCTGCGGTTGAAGCAGAAGAAACACTGGACGTTAACTAAGACGTCTACTTGCAAACTCAGGTGGCCCAACAACGGGCCACCTGAACAAACCTTTCGGCCGAATGGCCACGCTTGCTGCTTGGGGGCACAACCGAAATGTCACTGCTGCTAACCGTCATATTGGTGCTTGCGATTTGTACCGTTGGTTACGTCGCGGGAACACGCCGCGCGCTGCGTTCCGCCAATGGCGACCAACGCGTGCTTCATTCACTTAAAGGATATTACGGGCAGAACGTCGCGCTTAGCGTTCTTGTGCCGTCCGCGGTTTTGCTCGCGATCTGGCTGATCGCACAGCCGCTGTTGATCAATCAATCCGTTGCTGACCTGATTGCTGATCAAGACCTCGCTGAAGGGACGTCGAGTTCTCTCATTATTCAAGACATACGCCGTGTTGCAGACGGTTTGAATGTTGTTGTCTCCCAAGGAGTGCTGACCGACGACGCCGTTGATGCGTTAGGGGCTGACAGCACGAATATACGCGACCTGTTGGGTGATGTTGGGGTCGCCGTGGGTTCGGATGTGACCCAACACACGCTGGATGGCGCGAAGCACTACCGCACACTCGCCAAGACAGGGAACTTTTGGCGCGCTATTGCGGTGCTGGCCGTTGCGCTTGCCGGTTTTGCCTTTGCGTTGCAACGCACCAATAAAGACTACCGCGCTCGTAACGTCGTTGAACGCGGTGTTTTGGTTCTGTTGTTCAGCGCGGCGACCGTTGCTGTGCTTACGACAGTCGGCATTGTGCTAAGCCTGATCTTTAACACCATTGATTTCTTCCAAGCCTTTCCCGCTGCTGATTTCTTCTTCGGGACCCGCTGGGAACCGAGCTTTTCAGGTCGCGGTGGCGCATCAGACCTTGGCTTCCTTCCACTGATCTGGGGCACCATGTTCATCTCGGTCATCTCATTGATCGTGGCTGTACCGCTGGGCCTGTTTTCTGCGATCTACTTGTCAGAATATGCGTCTGATCGGGTGCGTGCCGTTGCCAAGCCGATGCTTGAAATCCTCGCCGGTATTCCGACAATCGTTTACGGGTTATTCGCACTGCTGACCGTCGGCCCATTATTGGTGAGCGCCTTTGGAAGCGGTGGCTTCTTTGGCGTGAACTGGATGTCGGGCGGAACTGCAGCAATCACTGCAGGGTCGGTCATGGGAATTATGTTGATCCCGTTTGTGTCGTCCTTGTCTGACGACATCATCAATGCGGTCCCACAGGCAATGCGTGACGGATCCTACGGTCTAGGGGCCACGCAAAGTGAAACCATTCGCCAAGTAATTTTGCCCGCTGCCTTACCCGGCATCGTCGGTGCANNGGATCTTGTTGGCCGCGTCCCGTGCGATCGGGGAAACTATGATCGTCGTCCTTGGGGCAGGGGCTGCGGCCAGCCTGTCTCTCAACCCGTTCGAAGCCATGACGACCGTGACCGCAAAGATCGTCAGCCAGTTGACGGGCGACGGTGAGTTTAACAGCCCTGAAACGATGGTGGCCTTCGCACTTGGGATGACCTTGTTTGTGATAACCCTTTGTTTGAACGTCTTCGCCCTCTACATCGTGCGCAAGTATCGGGAGCAGTACGACTGATGACTGACACACCCAAATTCACATCGTTAAAGGTGCAAGATCCACGCACCAAGAAACGTAATGCCGCTGAAAAACGGTTCCGCGCCTATGGTGTCGTCGCAATTGCGATTGGGGCGCTGTTCTTGGCCGCACTGACCTTCACAATCCTGAAGTCCGGCCTTCCGGCGTTCACCCAATACGTGATGAAACTGGAAGTGACACTCAGCCAAGAACAGTTTGATGACGCGGAAAGCCAGCTTTTGAAAACGGCCGTGTACCGCGACATCTTTGTCGATAACTTCTCGCAGCAACTTGATGCCCAAGGCGTGGACGTTGCCTATGATGCCGCCGCGCTTGAACGGATGCTTGGCAAAGTCGGCGGAGATATTCGTGCCCATTACCGTGAGAACCCAAACGACATCGGTGAGCCAACAACGTTTTACCTACAACTCTCATCCCGTGTTGAGGGGTACTTCCGCGGTCGTGTGACCCGCGACACCCTAGTCGACAGCCGTTTCCTTGAGAAAGCAGACCTCGATATTGCGGATGTTCTGCACGATGCAGGCCTGATGACGGGGCGCTTTAATTGGTCATTTCTAACCGGCAAAGACTCCGGCGTGGATAACCCGGGTGGGGCAGGGATCGGGGCATCGGTGATCGGATCGGTGTTCATGATGTTGGTGGTTTTGTTCCTCAGCCTACCCATCGGCGTCGCTGCCTCCATCTACCTTGAAGAATTCGCCCCAAAGAACCGCTTTACCGATCTGGTTGAAGTGAACATTTCAAACCTCGCTGCGGTGCCATCTATTGTGTTTGGTATCTTGGGACTGTCCGTTTTCATCCAGTTCATGCACTTGCCGCAATCGGCACCATTGGTCGGGGGGCTAGTGCTGACGTTGATGACACTGCCGACGATCATCATCTCGACACGCGCATCCCTGAAATCAGTACCACCCTCCATTCGTGACGCCGCGCTGGGGATTGGGGCATCCAAGATGCAATCCGTAACCCACCACGTGCTGCCCCTCGCGATGCCTGGTATCCTGACAGGAACAATCATCGGGCTTGCACAGGCGTTGGGCGAAACTGCGCCGTTGCTTTTGATCGGAATGGTTGGGTTTGTGGCCCGCGAATTCCCCGAGGGCGTGGTATCAGGGTTTATGGACCCGAACTCGGCGATGCCTGCGCAGATTTACACATGGGCCGCGCGTGCTGACGTGGGCTTCTACGAAAAAGCATGGGGCGGGATTATCGTGCTGCTGGTGTTCTTGTTGTTGATGAACGCCATTGCCATCCTCCTGCGCAAAAAATTTGAACGTCGCTGGTAGCGAAAAGAAGGACTGTACTCACATGAGCGACTACAAAATCTCTGCCAAAGACGTGCAGGTCTATTATGGCGACAACCACGCCATTAAGGACGTGAACGTCGACATCGAAGACAAAACAGTGACCGCGTTCATTGGGCCGTCTGGTTGTGGCAAATCCACGTTCTTGCGCTGCTTGAACCGGATGAACGACACGATTGATATCTGCCGCGTTCAAGGGAATATCCTGCTCGATGGGGAAGACATCTACGATCCAGCCGTAGACCCTGTGCAGCTGCGCGCCAAGGTCGGGATGGTGTTCCAGAAACCCAACCCGTTCCCGAAATCCATCTATGACAACGTGGCCTATGGTCCGAAAATCCACGGTCTTGCCCGCAATAAGGCCGAGCTTGATGAGATCGTTGAACAATCCCTGCGCAAAGCCGCACTTTGGTCTGAAGCCAAGGATCGTTTGCACGCACCCGGAACAGGGCTGTCTGGGGGACAACAACAACGCCTGTGTATTGCCCGTGCGATTGCCACCGCACCAGAGGTTCTTTTGATGGATGAGCCGTGTTCAGCGCTTGATCCAATTGCGACAGCCCAAGTTGAAGAACTGATCGACGAATTGCGCCAAAGTTTCAGCGTGGTTATCGTCACCCACTCCATGCAACAAGCCGCCCGCGTCAGCCAGAAAACGGCCTTCTTCCATCTCGGTAATCTGGTAGAATTCGGCGAAACTGATAAAATTTTCACCAACCCCGAAGACCCCCGCACAGAGAGCTACATCTCTGGCCGGATCGGGTAAGGAGAGCGACATGAACGAACATATCTCATCTGCCTACGACCGCGATCTTGAAGAAATTCAATCGCTTATCATGAAGATGGGCGGCATGGTCGAACACGCAATCCTTGAAAGCGCTAAGGCGCTTGAGGTGCGCGATATTGAACGTGCCGACGTGGTGCGCAAGGGCGACAAAGACATTGATGCCCTTGAGGAACAAATCAACGAAGCCGCCGCACGCACCATCGCGTTGCGCGCGCCTGTGTCCAAAGACCTGCGCGCGCTGCTTTCCGTGTTGAAACTGTCCGCGTCACTGGAACGGGTCGGGGATTACGCCAAGAACATCGCAAAGCGCACGCCAATCCTTGCAGACCTTACACCGATCAGCGGTGCTGATGCTGCTCTGCGTCGGATGTCCAAAGAAGTGCAAGCCATGCTTGGCGACGCGCTTGATGCTTACGTGCGCAATGATGTTGAGCTGGCAGAAAACGTGCGACAACGCGATCTGGAAGTGGATCAGATGTACAATGCGCTATTCCGCGAATTCCTGAC
>DQCL01000124.1:0-1749 GCA_003533975.1 Octadecabacter sp.
TTTTTCCGAGGGGACGCGGCACTATTCGGGGGCGTTGAATGGCGCATCAATGATGCGTGGACCGCGCTCGCAGAGTACTCGTCGGACGCATACACAATTGAAGAGACCCGAGCGGGTTTTGATCGACGTAGCCCTTTGAACTTCGGTGTGAAGTGGCAGCCGAACAGCACTTATCAGTTGGGTGCGTATTATCTGTACGGAACAGATATCGGAATTTCTGCGACGATCATTATCGATCCTACCAGCTCAAGTTTTCCGAGCGGCCTAGAAACAGCTCCGATGCCTGTTGGCGTGCGTGCTGAAGGCCTAGCGGCGGCGGCATCCTGGGACTCTCCACAAGAACAAACCTCGGGTATTGAAACCTTGGGACAGGTTATGGCGACCGACGGTTTCCGTTTGATTGGCGCTGAAGTTACTGGCAACACGATGCGGGTCCGTTATGAAAACACAACCTACCGTGCAGAAGCGCAAGGGCTGGGTCGTGTGGCAAGGATGTTGAGCCAAGTTGCGCCTGTAAATGTCGATACCTTTGTTCTGGAACCCACTCAGCATGGGATTGCTTTGTCGGCGGTTACGCTAAGCCGTGACGATCTCGAAACGCTCGAGAATGCGCCTAATGCTGCCGCTTTGTCATACGATCATGCTATTTTTGGAGACGCTGCAGGTGCTGCGCCAGCAATTGGTTGGGATGACCCGAACCCGGCCTTTTTGTGGGGTATCTCACCTTACCTTGAGATGTCACTTTTTGACGGTGATAACCCTGTGCGTGCTGACGTAGGCCTCGAGGCGTCGTTCCAATATGAAATTCAACCAAATCTCGTTTTGTCAGGTGCATATCGGCATAGACTTGTTGGAAACCGAGATGAAATCGGATCAATTTCGCCCTCGACACTTCCGCCGATCCGCCGTGAAGCGCTACGATTTGGAGCGGAAAGCGGCGGTGGCATAGAGAACCTAACGCTGGCTTGGTATGGCCGTCCTGCGCCTGACCTCTACTCCCGCGTTTCTGTTGGTTATTTAGAACGGATGTTTGGTGGGGTTTCTGCAGAACTGCTGTGGAAACCTGTTGATAGCCCGCTCGCGCTGGGTGCCGAGGTTAACTATGCGATCCAGAGAGACTTTGATCTTGGGTTTGGCTTTCAGGACTATGATGTCATGACAGGCCATGTGTCTGCCTATTACGATTTTGACAACGGTTTTCAGGCTCAGCTTGATGTTGGCCGTTATCTTGCGGGTGACATTGGAGCGACGTTCCGGCTTGACCGTGAATTCGATAATGGTTGGAAAGTAGGCGCTTACTTTACGCTGACAGATGTTCCTTTTGATGACTTCGGTGAAGGATCTTTTGATAAAGGAATTGTTTTTGAGATTCCGACTGATTGGGTTCTCGGGCACCCGACGCGCGATACAACAGCGACGCGTTTGTCCTCTCTGGAACGGGATGGCGGCGCTCGACTGAGGGTGGACGGTCGTTTGTATGAAGTTGTCCAAGATGGCCACCAAGGAAATTTGGGCGATCAATGGGGACGGTACTGGCGATGAAGTGGATTTGCGTATTTGCACTGGTGGTACTTACGTCGTGTGGACCACTTGGACGGAATAACAACGCCATTGGCGCGGTTAGGGGAATTACTGGTTCGAACGTGCAAAGCAATTCTCCCGCCGCGGTTGTTTTTTCCGGTTGGGCACTTGCTGGACTTGAAGAGCAATCTTCGGACCGGCTTCTGCTAAATGTGTTCGAGAGTGGCG
>DQCL01000124.1:1798-4496 GCA_003533975.1 Octadecabacter sp.
CAGCACAGAAGGTGCGTCGATTACGATTGAGGAGGGCGTGATTTCGGCGACGCGGGGATTTGGCGCCGATTTGATGGGACTGCAAACTCCGGTTGTTGGTGCTGCACTTCAAGAACCTTCTAACTATATAAGAACACACGATTTACTTAACGGACTCGGTCAAATCGAGCGCCTTGACTATCAGTGCGTGTCTTCTTTTATGAAGGAGGAAACGCTAGAGGTTTCTGACAAGAGCTATGAAACAACTGCTTATAGCGAGGTCTGTGAGGGCGAACAGTACAGTTTCACTAACACGTACTGGCTAACGTCTGACGGTACTTTCGTGCAGTCTGTCCAATGGATTTCGCCCGAACTTGGGCATATTGGCTATCAAAAACTTTAATTGCCCAGTTCCAGCTTGCTTTTCTCAAGGGCTAAAGTATTCTTAGTCTGATTATTTTTGCACTGGAGTTCATTATGAAAATCAAGACACTTGTTGCCGCTGCAGCACTTGCAAGCGCATCCACAACTTCATTCGCAGGCAACACAGAAGCAGTGGTTATCACACCTGCTCCTGAGTTCGTTTCACCAGCGGCTGTTAATTCACCTTCCGCTAAGATCATCGTACCAGTCGTACTTTGCTTGGTTCTGTGTACTGCTCTGGGTTCCGGCGGCGGTTCCTAAGCTTTACGGTTATCGAATTACGGAAAAGGCAGGCATCGCGCCTGCCTTTTTTGCGTTTATGCTTAACCCCGACGACGGCCGAGCATCGCCAAACGGATGAACATGCGTTCAACCAGCGCACGATCCGGCGCTGAATGAGCAGACCTCAATGTAAGGTCAGTGTCAGTAATCGTTCCAAGCGCTTCTTCCAAATTAATCCTTCCCCAGTTTGATGCCTGCCGCATGATGCGGTCGCGTCTGGGGCCGAACACAGGTGGGCGCAAACGGCCTATGCCTGCTCCAGCGCCGCCGGGATCAGAGGCGACTGTATGAAGTTGGCGAAAATGGCGCAAAGCGCCGATGCACAGCGCGACGGGCTGTGTGCCCTGGGCATAGAGGCGGCTTAGTACAGGACCAATCTCGGCAGCTTTCAGGTCGGTCACCACATTCAAGATGTCGTCCAGATCGGCTTCGTTAGACAGGGGTGCACAGGCTTCGACATCCGCTACGGTCACTTCGCCCGTTTCACCTGTCATATACAAACCAAGTTTCTCAATTGTTTGGCGTAGATCACCTGGTGCCAATTCACGTGCGAGAGACGTGATGAGGTCCATTGCGTCGCGCCCGACATTCTGAAGCCCAGCATCGCGGAGCGACCCTTCGATTTCGTCACGCGTAGGCGGGTCATCATAGACGCCAGCAGCATAGGCGGTCGGGTGCCCCTCAAACAATTTTCGCAAGGATGAGCGTGCGTTCAACTGCCCAGCCGTGACAACAATTTGCGCGTCACCTTCCGCCCAATCCACAAGTGCGGGCATTATCGCCTTCGTCACGCTGTCCCCAGCCTCTTCGATGAATGCGACGCGAGGGCCTGGGAAAAACCCCTGCGCTTTGATTGCATCCCCTAGCATGGCGGGATCTTTGCGCAACTCAGCCCCTGTCATTCGCGTCAGACGCATTTCTTCTTCGCCATTCGGCCCAACCAGCGCTTTGATAACATCTTGACGCTTTAGCGCGACACGCATCGCATCACCGCCGTAAATCAAAATACCAGCACCCTTGGGGTCAGGCTTGCGAAAGTAATTGGAGGCATCGCGTGCGGATAGTTTCATGGGCTAGCGGCCCGCCGATGCAACGATAATGTCAGTCACAATCAAGTCTGCCAGCGCGATTGCCAAACGATCACGCGCATCGTCTTGCGCTTCGCGGGTGGCGACTGTGGTGCCAAATGCGGAATAAGCGGTGAACGTTTCCGCAGTGCCAGACGCAAGCGGGCTGTCATTTCCCGGCTCCGTCAATTCCCACGTGGCTTTGCCCGGCAAGTTGAAGCGGTTGATGTCTTGCGCGGATGAGATCACGACCGCTTCTTCATCTATTTCAAGCTGAACGTTGAGCAAGTAATCGCCTTGCTCAACGCGCCCTAGCCTGTCTTCTAGACGCGTGCGCAAGCGGAAGCCTTCTGGTGTGTCGGGTGCACGATACGCGATACGGCCGCGTAAGCTGCGCGTTGATCCGTTCGTGCCATAAACAGGTGTGAACCCGCAGCCCGCCAGCGGCAATGCAGCAAGTACACTTAGGAATTTACGTCTGTCAGATGACAACATTGATAATCCGGCCCGGTACAACGATCAGCTTTTTGGGCGCGTTGCCCTCCAATGCCTTAACGACAGCCTCATCCGCCAGCGCGAGTTTTTCAACCTCTTCCTTGCTCATGTCTTTAGGAACAGCAAGCTCCGAGCGGCGTTTGCCGTTGATCTGGATTGGCATCGTAATGGTGTCTTCTACCAACATGGCCTCGTCTGCTACGGGCCAAGGTGCGTTGGCGATAAGGCCCTCACCACCCAACATCGCCCAAATATCTTCCGCGAGGTGCGGCGTCATCGGTGACATAAGTTGTGCGAGGGTTTTCATGGCTTGGCGTTTGGCATCATTGCCTGCCTTAGACTTGGCGATAGCGCCCGTGAAGCCATAGAGTTTGGCGATTGAGGCATTGAAGCCAAAGGATTCGACGCCTTGTGTGACGTCATGAATGGCTTTGTGCATGTCGCGCAGCAGG
>DQCL01000338.1 GCA_003533975.1 Octadecabacter sp.
CGATCTCTCAACGTCTTCTTCAAGCTGAGCTACCGTCTCATTTTTTGTTTGCACCTGACTTTGAAGAGTGTTCACTTGGCTGTTCAAGTCACTGATTTCGCCCTACTGATTAAAAGTCAGTTGCTCTACCAACTGAGCTACAGGCCCACTCCGCGTGCTATTAGAAACCGTAGCGCGAGGGGTCAACCCCTAATCATGCGGCAAGACTGGATTCATGTACTCAGCTCAACTATATGCGCCAATATGACAAAGACTTCCGCCTCCCATCTGCCCTTCATGAAAATGCACGGGCTAGGCAACGATTTCGTTGTGATTGACGAACGTGATGGCATTTTACGCACCACGCCTGAAATCGTAACGGCCATTGCCGATCGTCACTGCGGTGTGGGATTCGACCAATTGGCAGTTATGTCCAAGCGCGGGAATGCTGATGTTCATCTGACGTTCTATAACTCTGACGGCAGCACTTCAGCGGCCTGTGGCAACGCAACCCGCTGTATTGCGCGCCACATCATGGACGAATCGGGTAAGACCGACCTCACGCTTACAACAGACCGCGGGACGCTCTTTGCCCGCGATGCTGGCAATCAGTTGACGGCTGTCAACATGGGCCACCCGCAACTGAACTGGCAAGAAGTGCCACTTTCGCAGGACGTTGACCTTGATGCCTTGCCGATCGACGGTGCCCCGCTGGCGACCGGCATGGGCAACCCGCACTGTACATTCTTTGTTGATGATGCAGACGCCATAGACCTTGAAGTCCGTGGCGCCGAGATTGAGCATCATCCCCTTTACCCTGAACGCACCAATGTGCAGTTCGCTCATATCATCGGGCCCGACCATCTACGCATGCGGGTCTGGGAACGCGGCGTTGGCGTCACGTTGGCGTCTGGATCGTCATCATGTGCAACAGCAGTTGCCGCGCACCGCAAGGGGCTTACGGGCAAGACAGTCCGCATCGATCTTGATGGCGGGACAATCCACATTGACTGGCGCGATGACGGCGTTTGGATGACAGGGCCCACTGCCCATGTCTTTGACGGCATTTGGCACCTATGAGCGCACCGAAATTCGCAACACTCGGCTGCCGCCTGAATGCCTATGAAACCGAAGCGATGAAAGAACTCGCTGGTGCCGCAGGCGTGCAAAACGCTGTCGTCGTGAATACCTGCGCTGTCACCGCTGAGGCCGTGCGTAAAGCCAAGAAAGAAATCCGCAAACTGCGCCGCGAGAACCCGGATTCGACGTTGATTGTAACAGGCTGTGCCGCGCAGACCGAACCCGAAACCTTTGTGGCAATGCCCGAGGTCAGCAAGGTCATCGGCAACACCGAAAAAATGCAGGCAGAAACTTGGAACGGCATGGCGCCCGACCTCATTGGTCAAACTGAACCCGTGCAAGTCGACGACATCATGTCGGTCACCGAAACCGCTGGCCACCTGATCGACGGGTTCGGCACCCGCTCTCGCGCCTATGTGCAGGTACAAAACGGCTGCGATCACCGCTGCACATTTTGCATTATTCCCTATGGTCGTGGCAATTCGCGTTCCGTTCCCGCGGGCGTTGTGGTTGAGCAAATCAAACGGCTGGTTGGCAAAGGTTACAACGAAGTCGTCCTGACTGGCGTTGATCTGACGAGCTGGGGTGCGGACCTTCCAGCAGCGCCAAAGCTCGGCGATCTCGTTATGCGCATCCTGAAACTGGTGCCCGACTTGCCGCGCCTGCGCATTAGTTCCATCGATTCGATTGAGGTGGATGAAAACCTGATGCAGGCGATTGCGACCGAGCCCCGCTTGATGCCACACCTTCACCTAAGCCTTCAGCACGGCGATGATCTCATCCTCAANNCGCATGAAACGCCGTCATCTACGCGATGATGCGATCAAGTTTTCAGAAGATGCGCGCAAGCTGCGCCCTGACATGACGTTTGGTGCGGATATTATCGCGGGATTTCCGACGGAAACTGAGGCTCATTTTGAGAACTCCCTCAAACTCGTTGAGGATTGCGCCCTGACTTGGCTGCATGTCTTCCCCTATTCGCCCCGCCAAGGCACCCCCGCCGCCCGTATGCCGAGCGTAAACGGCAAAGACATCAAAGCCCGTGCAGCCCGCCTTCGTGCCGCTGGCGAGCAAGCGGTTGCCAAACATCTCGCCCAACAACTCGGCAAGACGCATCATATTTTAATGGAAAATCCTCGCATGGGTCGAACAGAACAGTTCACCGAGGTTTCTTTCGATACAGACCAGCCGGAATCCCAAATCGTCATAGCGAAAATCTTGGGCACACGCGGCGATCAGTTGACCGCATGACTTATCCTGTCCTCTACTCGTTTCGCCGCTGCCCCTATGCCATGCGCGCGCGCCTCGCGATCGCGTCCAGCGGCCTCACTGTTGAGCTGCGTGAAATTCTTCTGCGCGACAAGGCTCCCCAGTTTCTTGAAGCATCGCCAAAAGGAACCGTTCCGGTTCTCATCGCCGATATTGTCATCGAAGAATCGTATGACGTCATGCGCTGGGCGCTAGAACAGTCGGATCCCGAAAACCTGTTGGCGACAATGACCCAAGCGGCCTACGCCCTGATCGAAGAATCGGACGGTCCGTTCAAAACGGCGTTGGACCAAACGAAATACGCCGTGCGCCACCCTGACCTCGATCCCGCCGAAAGCCGCGACACAGCCGCATCCTTCATTGCGAAACTCGACGCCCAGTTGAAAGGCACGCCTTGGCTGCTTGGGAATCAGCCTTCGCTGGCCGACCTCGCTATTTTGCCATTCGTGCGCCAGTTCGCCCATACCGACCTAGATTGGTGGGACGCGCAGACCTTCACGCATGCCCAAGACTGGCTCGCGGCGTTCAAAGCCTCTGATCGCTTCACGTCAATCATGACGAAATACACCCCTTGGAAAACGGGGGATGACGTGGTCCTGTTCCCGTAACAAAGGATTTTAGTCATGCACCCAAACCCGATCTTCCGCAGAACACCTGATGATTGCGCAATTGCATTTGCACGCGACCGATCTTTTGGTCAGATCACAGCGATGGGGGCAGACGGCCTGTTAGCGTCCCATGTTCCGATTTTGCTGTCTGATGACGCCACAACGCTCGACCTGCATCTGGTACGCTCCAACCCGATCGCCCGTGC
>DQCL01000189.1 GCA_003533975.1 Octadecabacter sp.
CGAGGCTGTTTTGACCGACAGCCTGGGTTTGATGCCCGGGCAACCGATTACCTTGCGACGCCAGCCATGAACGCGCCCAAGATGGCGATTTCGGTGCGTGGGCTGACCAAGGTATTTGGCGACCGGAAGGTTGTCGATGATTTTGACATGGAAGTTCCAAAGGGTGCGATCTACGGATTTCTTGGGCCAAACGGCAGCGGGAAAACCACAACAATTCGTATGATGTGCGGCTTGCTGACGCCGAACGGGGGCCAAGGCCAATGTTTGGGATACGACATTTTGACCGAGTCACGTCGGATCAAAGAACACGTCGGGTACATGACGCAGAAATTCTCGCTTTACGAAGATTTAACGATACGGGAGAACCTCGATTTCATCGGCCGCATGTATCGAATGAAAGATCGACGCAAAAAGGTGGATCAGGCGCTATTGGATTTAGGTTTGGCGGATCGTGCCAAACAGCTGGCCGGCACATTGTCTGGCGGCTGGAAGCAGCGGCTCGCACTTGCTGCCTGTATGTTGCACAGCCCCCAATTGCTATTATTGGATGAACCCACAGCGGGGGTAGATCCCAAAGCCCGTCGGGATTTTTGGGATGAAATACGACGGTTATCGGCGCGGGGGGTGACTGTTTTGGTTTCAACCCACTACATGGATGAGGCCGTGCAATGTGATGCGCTGGCCTACATCGCCTATGGGAAAAAGCTGATTTCAGGACCGGCGGCGGAGATTCCCAAAATGATTGGCCTGTCTACGTGGCGCGTTGATGGGCCGGATATTACCGCGTTAGAGGCCGAATTGCGCACGACCCCCGGTGTCGAGCAGGTGGCCCGGTTTGGGGCAGTATTGCATGTTTCGGGTACCGATGCAGCGGCGCTTGATCGGGCTGTGCGTGCGCAAAAAAAGCGCGAAACCCACAACTGGAAAAGGAAAGAAGCCGGGCTGGAAGAGGCATTTATTTATCTGATGGCTGGGTCTTCGGATAATTTCACCGAACTTGCGGGAAAGGCCTGACTATGTTTTCACTCGCTCGATTTGGTGCTGTTTTATTTAAAGAGTTTGTGCAAATGCGTCGGGATCGTGTGACGTTTGGAATGATGATCGGAATTCCGATCATGCAGCTTTTACTATTTGGGTTTGCAATTAATTCTGACCCCAAGAACCTGCCCACATTGGTCGAAATGGCAGATGCCGGACCTGTGACGCGGGCGGTCTTAAAGGGCATGGAAACATCAGACTATTTCAAGTTCGTAGGTACCGTGACCAGCAAGCAAGAGGGCGACCGTGCGCTACGCGAAGGCTCGGCCAGTTTTGTGGTTGTCATCCCTGCCAATTTTGAACGTGACGCGGCGCGCGGGCTGAGGCCGGACATTCTGCTGTCGGCAGATGCGTCCGACCCTGCTGCTACAAGTGGGGCGGTGAGCGCCATGACCGGAATTGTTCAGGTGGCGATAAATGAAACCCTGACCGGACCGCTTCAATTCGCAGCCCGCGCTCCGCCGCCGTTTTCGGTAAGCATCCACCGCCAGTATAATCCCGAGGGCAAAACCGCGACCAATATTGTGCCGGGATTGTTGGCGATCATCCTTTCCATGACTATGGTTATGATCACTGCCGTGGCGATTGTTCGCGAAACCGAAAAAGGAACGATGGAGGCCCTGATAGCGACGCCGGTGCGACCAATGGAAGTGATGCTTGGAAAGATCATCCCTTACGTCTTTGTCGGATATGTCCAGACATTTGTTTTTCTTGTCGCGGCACGGTTCTTGTTCGATGTCCCGTTTACCGGCAGTTTTTTCGCATTCTTTGTGGGTTTCAATCTATACATAGTGGTGAATCTGGCGCTTGGATTCCTGATTTCCACAGTAGTGAAATCGCAAATGCAGGCGATGCAAATCTCTTTCTTTACATTGTTGCCCACAATCCTTCTGTCAGGGTTCATGTTTCCATTTGCCGGAATGCCGGGCTGGGCGCAGGCCATTGGTTCGGCCATTCCGGCAACGCATTTTTTGCGGCTGACGCGCAAAGTCATGCTGAAGGCGGGATCATTGTCCGATATCACCGGCGATATGTTGGCAATTGCGTTCATCATGCTCGCGATCGTTGCCGTGTCCTTGATGCGATACCGTCAAACGCTTGATTAGTGATACACAGGGCGTTCTCAGGATCGAACCGGGTTGCCGTGCGCGCCATTTTCGGTGCCCCCGGTCTGCCGGGGCAGGCCGGGGGCAGCATTAACGCGAAGTTCCGCGAAATAGACATTTGTCAGCATAGCATAGGCTTTGGTGTGCATTTTCCCATTGCTGCCGTTTCCCTAAAGCCCCAGATCTTTGGCGATTGAATTGCGCATCACCTCGCTGGCACCGCCGCCAATACGCATCAGGCGGGCATCGCGATAGTGCCGCTCCATCGGGAAATCCGGCGTCATCGAATAGCCGCCAAGTATCTGCATCCCTTCATCCGCGACGCGGAAATAGGCCTCGGATGTGAATACCTTGGCGACCGAGGCCTCTTTGCGGCAGGTGACACCAGCATCAAGCCGGCGGGCCAGATCATAGGTCAGCATACGCGAGGTATGCACGGCGATCTGCATGTCTGCCAGTTTATGCTGGATCACCTGAAAGTTGGCGATCGGCTTGCCAAACTGCACACGATCCTTGGCATATTGCAGTGCACAATCCATTGCGGCCTGCGCCGCCCCGGTGACCTGCGCGGACAGCGAAAAGCGTTCTTTGTTAAGGTTGGTCATCAGGTTTTTCCAACCGCCGTTCAGTTCACCAAGCAGGTCATCCTTGTGCACCCGAACGTTTTCGTAAGTAACGCGATTGGTGCCCACAGAACGAAAACACAGCGTATCAATCCGCTCAATCGTAACGCCGGGGCTTTTGGGATCCACGAAGAACAGGCTGATGCCCTTGTGCTGCGCTACGTCCGGGTCTGTGCGCGTCACCAACACGGTTCTGTCGGCAATGTCGATTTGCGAATTAAAGACTTTGGCACCGTTGATGATATAGTGGTCGCCGTCCCGCACAGCCCGGGTCTGAACCCCGGCTGCATCTGATCCGGCGTTTGGTTCGGTCAGGCTCATGGATGATTTGAATTTGCCGGCCGCGATTAACGGAAGGTATTTGCGGCGTTGTTCCTCGGTGCCATAGGTCAGCAAGGAATGCGCGCCATGGACTGTGGCGCGGTAGAACAGAATCGCAAGCTCTAGCAGGCCGTAGGACAGCTCTTCCTGGATGATGCCGAGCTCGACAAAACCCAGACCAGAGCCGCCGTATTCCTGAGGGATGGCGACGCCCATCCAGCCCAGCTCCGCCATCTTGTCAAAGACATCAAGGGGCGCGATTTTTTCCCGGTCGCAGCGTCTGGCATATTCATCAGGCATTTCCTTGCGCACGAAATCTCTGACAGAATCCCGCAGCAGTAGTTGCTCTTCCGTAAATCCAAAATCCCGATCTGTGCGCATTTCCATTCCTCCTGTGGACGTCTCTGTTTTATAAAATTAGTGGCTGGTCATTCCGACGATTTTTTCGGCGCTAGTAGGACTTCGGCATGCCGAGTTTTTGCGCAATAAATGCAAGGATCAGGTTGGTTGAAATCGGCGCTGTCCGCAAATGACGTATCTCGCGCCAGACCCTTTCGACATCATACTCGCGCGCGACGCCAAATCCGCCGAAAGTCTGCATGCAGGTATCGGCAGCGCTCCATGCTGCATCGGCGGCCATGTGTTTGGCGGCGTTCGCTTCGTATCCGCAGGGCACACCCGCGTCCAACAAGGCCGCCGCCCGTCGTGCCATAAGGTCAGCTGCGTCCACTTCGGCGTGGGCTTGTGCAATCGGAAACTGGATGCCCTGATTTTTTGCAATTGGACTGCCAAACACAATGCGCTCATTGGCATAGTCGACGGCCTTTTGGGTTAACCAGTTGCCCGTGCCGATCGCGATACCACAGGCAAGCGTGCGCTCTGCGTTCATGCTGGACAGGATGTAGGAAAAACCTTCGCCCTCTTCGCCGATCAGGTCGGCGGCGGGCACAACGGCATCGTTGAAAAATACTTCATAGGTCAGGTGGTTGGTCATAATGTCGATTGGCTTAATCTCGACGGTGCCATCCTTTAGCGCCTGTTTGATGTCGAGCAGAAACACCGACAACCCATGCTTTCGGTGCTTCACTTCGTCAAGCGGTGTGGTGCGCGCCAGCAGCAGCATCAGATCCGAATGCGCAACGCGCGACGTCCAGATTTTCTGACCGTTGATCAGATATTTATCACCGTGTCGCACTGCCCGTGTCTTGAGCTTGAGCGTCTCCGAACCAGCCCCCGGCTCGGTGACACCAAAGGCCTGCAAGCGCAGTTCGCCTGTGGCAATTTTGGGCAGATAGCGCTGTTTCTGGTCTGCATTGCCGTGCTTAAGAACCGTCCCCATCGTATACATCTGGGCAAAACAGGCGCCCGCATTGCACCCTTCTTCGTGAACTGTCTGAAGGATCAGTTGCGCGGCCCGAAACGGAAGCCCCAGCCCGCCGTATTCCTCTGGTATCAGCGAAGACAAATATCCCCCGTCGCTCATCGCCTTAACGAATGCGTCCGGATAGCCTTCTTCCTTATCCAGCGCGCGCCAATATTCGGGTGGATAATCGGCGCATAGCTTTCGCAGGGCATCTCGCAATTCTGGGTAATCGTTCCCGATGCTCATTGCGTAGTCTTCGGAATAAGTCGCTATCATTGGTCTGCTTTCATTGTCGGACGAAGGTTTCTGCCACGTTACCTTCCCTAGTCGCAGCAGAATAGATCGTCGGGAAGAATAACAGGGATGTGTCTGGCAGGTTGTCTCATGTAAAATATCCGAAGTTCTGATATCGCCTAATTGTCTGTCCGTAGTTGGGGGGGTATTGCTGCCATTCTCAATGGTCGGATCGATGTGAAAGGCAATACTATTGTCACCGTTGGAACGGGCAGGAATGTCGATACTGGCCGCTCTTGCGCCCTTGTTAATGAAAAATTTCGCACAGGATATCTAATGGAACGCAAATTGATGGCTGAATGGTTGGGCACCTTTTCCCTTCTGGCGACGGTTGTGGGATCGGGGATCATGGCAGAACGTCTGGCAGGCCGGAATGTTGCGATTGCGCTTATGGGCAATACCATTCCGACGGGTGCTATCCTTGTCGTGTTGATCACAATTTTTGGCCCGGTTTCAGGCGCACATTTCAACCCGGCGGTTACGCTTTCGTTTTGTCTGCGCCGCGAAATAAGCGCACGGGCAGCAGGATTGTATGTTCTGGCGCAGGTTTTTGGCGGAATTGTCGGCGTTTTCGCGGCGCATATTATGTTTGACAACCCGCTGATTGATCCCTCGAGCACCGTCAGGTCGGGTGTTGGTCAATGGGTGGCAGAATTTGTGGCGACCTTCGGCCTGATTGGCACAATCCTGGCCTGTATCAAAGCGCGACCTGATTTCGTTGCGATCGCTGTCGGCCTTTATATCACGGCCGCATACTGGTTCACTTCGTCGACTTCATTTGCCAATCCGGCGGTCACGATTGCGCGGGGCTTCTCGGATACGTTCGCCGGGATTAGCCCCGCCGATGTTGTTGCCTTCATCGCGGTTCAACTGGTCGCAGCCGTCCTGGCCACGTTCTTTTTTGGCTGGTTCTTGGCAGAGGGGGCAAAGGATGAAGCTTGATTCCGGGAATGGGTTGCCGACAGACACTTGGATGTGCGTCGCATTTGCATTTTGGTGAAAATAACAGGGGATCGACCGGCAGAAACCCCAAATGCTGTTTCTGGATAGGCTCAGCTATTTGGGATTGGCGCGGTCTATGTTTCACTTGGTTGTTGCGCTGGGCGCAAACAGCCATCACGGCATTGATTTAGTGAGATTTGGTGGAGCCAAGGGGAGTCGAACCCCCGACCTCTTACATGCCATGCAAGCGCTCTCCCAACTGAGCTATGGCCCCATCTTGCGAAGGGGCGGGCCCTTCGCTTGGTGTATCTATGAAATGGCGAATATCAAATCAAGGATATA
>DQCL01000153.1:0-849 GCA_003533975.1 Octadecabacter sp.
TCGTTCACTTCAGGATAGACATCGACCGGGACGTCCTCATCAACAAAATCAATCGTTGCTTCCAAAAGGGCTGCTGCCCGCAGCAGCTTAACGCGCCAGCCATCAGCAAGGTCACCAAGCGCGCCATTGAAAACACGCACCGCTTGGCGACGCTGGCTTTCTGTTTCGGCGTCAATAAGATCAGCAAGGCCTTCGACCTGTGCCAAATCGAGCATCCCGTTATCCATTGCTCGCCTTGTGAATTCACCGGCCTCTGCCAAGCGAAGACCAAGGCCGCTTAGCCTTCCGAGAACCGCTGAGACAATTGCTGGCGAACCGTGGGTCTGAAGCTCGACAACTTGTTCACCCGTAAAGCTGCGCCCATGGGCGAAACTGATCGCAAAAGCTTGATCAATCAGACTGCCATCTTCAGCGGTTAGCTTCACAAGTTTGCGGTCGTGCTCAGCAACAACCGCACCCATTTCAGCGCAGTTTCTCAAGGCGTTTGGCCCCGAAATCCGGATGATCGAAACGCCTGCTTTACCTGCGGCCGATGCGAGGGCGTAAATCGTGTCCATATACGTTAACCCATTGTATTAAAACAATAGTTAGGTGTTCATAGAGTCAAAGAAGTCTGAGTTCGTCTTGGTCTGCTTCAACTTCGAAATCAGGAACTCGATCGCATCTGTTGTTCCCATCGGGTTCAAAATGCGGCGCAATACATAGGTTTTCTGGAGATCGACTTTATCGACCAACAGGTCTTCCTTACGCGTACCAGACTTCAGGATATCCATCGCTGGGAACACGCGCTTATCAGCGATCTTGCGGTCCAACACGATCTCAGAGTTACCCGTGCCTTTGAATTCTTCA
>DQCL01000153.1:879-12779 GCA_003533975.1 Octadecabacter sp.
TTCGATGTTACGCGCAGCACCAAAGAAACGCTTCGGGCGCTGCAATGCGTTGGCGTCAACACCACCGGTCAGAACCTTGCCAGAAGACGGCACGGTCGTGTTAAACGCGCGACCAAGGCGCGTAATGGAATCGAGCAGGATCACAACATCCCGCTTATGTTCAACAAGGCGTTTGGCCTTTTCGATGACCATTTCGGATACAGCCACGTGACGCGATGCAGGTTCATCAAATGTTGAGGAAACGACTTCGCCCTTAACAGAGCGCTGCATGTCTGTAACTTCTTCAGGACGTTCATCAATCAAAAGAACGATCAAATAGCACTCTGGGTGGTTCGCAGCGATGGAATGCGCAATGTTCTGAAGCAAAACTGTTTTACCAGTACGCGGGGGCGCAACGATCAAGGAACGTTGGCCTTTACCGATTGGCGCAACCAAATCAATAATCCGTGCAGACCGGTCTTTGGTTGTCGGATCATCCGTTTCCATCTTGAGGCGCTCATCAGGGTAGAGGGGCGTCAGGTTTTCAAATGCAACTTTGTGGCGCGCGCGTTCCGGCTCTTCAAAGTTGATCTTCTCGACTTTGGTCAGTGCGAAATACCGTTCAGTCTCTAGTGGCGCTTTGATAACACCTTCAACAGTATCGCCTGTACGCAAGGCATGAAGGCGGATCATCTCTGGTGAGACATAAATATCGTCTGGGCCGGGAAGATAGTTCGCACCTGGAGAGCGCAAAAAGCCGAAACCGTCCTGAACGACTTCCAGAACGCCGTCACCGCCAATAACCCAATCATCCTCAGCCCGTTCCTTGAGGATCGAAAACATCATGTCGCCCTTACGCATCGTTGATGCGTTCTCAATCTCGAGTTCTTCAGCGAGAGAAAGCAAGTCTTTCGGGCTTTGCGCCTTAAGATCTGCAAGGTTCAAACGGTCTGTTGGCATGTTTTCGTCAAGCACTACATCGTCGGACATCAATAGGTCTCCGGCTGTTTTCACAGCATTGGTCATCTGATCAGGAAAAAGCCTTTCGAATGAAAGGTGTCTTTGCCTAAGCTTTCTAAGACCTTGTGTCAATTAACTCAGAAGGGTCGATTAAGACGCGCACCAGTCGAGTGTTTTCTTTCTACCCAATAAAAAAGAATAAAAAGGTTGTTGTAGTAGTAGGGATGTGGACGGTTTGAAAAATTCGAGAACCCCACACACTTATCCACGGAATAGGATGCTGCAGAAGGTAGCCATTGAAAAAATAATTGTTGTTATCTTATTGATAATAATAGTAATAAAAACACGATAGGCGCTTGAAATAGCCAACGACACGAGTCCGGTTCAATATTGTTCACAACGCCGATTCTTCCTTATCCTAGGTGGATATCTGGGTTTAAGGATGGGACATCACGTATAACTTTGGCGTTAGATGGTTCGTGTTGCCCTTAACCCCAATCCACCCCATCACGTGTACACGTAGTAACCCACCGGGATATCCACATGACTGAACCAATTATCTTGGCGTCAACTTCAGAAATTCGCAGCAAAATTCTACGAAATGCGGGTGTTGATCATACAGTCACCCCAGCACGAATCGATGAAGATTCGATTAAGCGCGCTTTGGAGGCGGAGGATGCAACGCCTCGCGACATTGCAGATACGCTCGCAGAAATGAAAGCCCGGAAAGTCTCTGAAAAGGGCTTCGGGGGTCTTGTGTTGGGGTGTGATCAGGTATTGTCGTTTAAGGGCGCAGTTCTGTCTAAGCCAAGAGGTCCCCAAGAAGCGCGCGATCAACTTGTTGCATTGCGTGGCCAACCGCACCAACTGCTCTCTGCGGCGGTCATCTATGAAGACCTAAAACCTGTGTGGCGGCATGTTGGTGTAGCGCGTTTAGCCATGCGTGATTTTTCAGATGCCTATCTAGACGAATACCTAGACCGCAATTGGGATAGTATTCGTTGGTCCGTAGGTGGTTACAAAATAGAAGAAGAAGGCATTCGTCTGTTTCGTATGGTACAAGGCGATACTTTCACCATTCAGGGCATGCCTTTATTGGAGCTCTTGTCTTATCTCACTCTGCGCGGAACACTACCAACATGACAGACCGATCAATCCCACTCGCCGGCGTTCTGGGGAACCCGATTTCGCAATCCCGATCGCCACAGCTTTTCCGTCATTGGTTAAAGGCATACGATCGCCCGGGTTTCTATGTACCAGTTCACGTGACCGAGGGAGATTTGGAACAGGTAATCCGTGCAATGCCGAAGATGGGTTTCGTTGGTTGCAACGTAACGGCACCCCACAAAGTTGACGTGCTTGAGATCGCGGACCTTGCGACAGATCGCGCAACATTGATTGGTGCTGCGAACACCCTGATTTTCCGCAAAGACGGAAAGATCCATGCTGACAATACAGATGGTTATGGGTTCATCGCGAACCTGAAACAAGGCGCACCCGGTTGGGCGCCGTCCATTGGCCCCGCTGCCGTTTTGGGTGCGGGGGGCGCTGCACGCGCGGTGATTGCTTCTTTGATCGACGTAGGAGTGCAGGAAATTTATCTCAGCAACAGAACAAGGCCGAAAGCCGAAGCGCTAAGGGCTGCGTTTGGAACCAAGGTCACTGTGGTTGATTGGGTGCAGGCTGGAAATATGCTCGAGGATGCGGCAACGGTCGTGAACACCACGTCGCTAGGTATGGAAGGGAAGCCTGATTTTCGCGTGCCCCTTGATGGGCTACGGCGCGGAACCGTTGTGACGGATCTTGTTTATAATCCCCTTAAAACAAGACTACTCATGGAAGCTGAAGAAGCGGGTTGTGTGGTGGTTGATGGCTTAGGCATGTTGCTTCATCAGGCGGTCCCGGGGTTTGAGCGTTGGTTTGGTGTGCGGCCCGAAGTTGACGTGGACACGCGCGCGGCTGTTCTCGCATGACCTTTGTTCTTGGCCTTACAGGGTCCATCGGAATGGGTAAGTCCACGACTGCGCAAATGTTCGCACAAGAGGGAGTGCCCGTTTGGGATGCTGATGCGGTCGTTCGAGAGCTTTATGGTGTCGGGGGTGCCGCTGCAGACAATGTGGCGAAACACTATCCGGACGCGATGGAAGACGGTGCCGTCTCTCGCGAGAAGTTACGTGGTTTGATTGCCAAAGACCCTGCCATTCTCGATCACATTCAGAAAATTGTTCATCCATTGGTCGCCGCGAACAGGGCTGAGTTCCTCGCGAGGGCTGAAGTACCTGTCGTTCTTTTAGACATTCCGCTTCTGTTCGAAACAGGGACGGATGATTTGTGTGACGGCATTGCGGTGGTTTCTGTATCTGCGGAAGAGCAACGTGCGCGGGTTTTGGGGCGCGGAGAAATGTCGGAAGCCGACTTTGAGTTTATCCTTTCGCGGCAGATGCCGGACGATGAAAAACGCGCACGGGCCCGGTGGGTCGTTATTACGCAAACGCTGGACGGTGCACGGCAATCCGTGAAAGATATCTTGGCGGAGATTACTGGAGAATTGACCGGTGCGTGAGATCGTTCTTGATACAGAGACAACCGGTTTTGAGCCGGGCGAAGGGGATCGCATCGTTGAGATTGGTGCGATTGAGTTGCACAATCATATGCCCACGGGCCGTACGTATCATCAGTATATTAACCCGAAGCGGTCTATGCCCGCAGGGGCGTTTGGGATTCACGGAATTGGCCCTGACCTGCTTGAGCCGCCACAGGAACCGACCCAAGGCCAAGTCATCCTTCGCGACAAACCTGTTTTTGCCGATATTGCACAGGCTTTTGTTGATTTTGTTGGTGATGCCAAGCTTGTCATCCACAACGCCGCGTTTGATATGAAGTTTTTGAATGCGGAACTGGGCTGGGTAAACCGGACTTTGCTACCGATGGAGCAAGCGCTTGATACGCTGGCGATTGCGCGCAAGAAGTTTCCTGGTTCGCCCGCGTCTTTGGACGCGCTTTGTCGTCGGTTCGGGATTGATAACTCAAACCGGACATTGCATGGCGCGTTGCTTGATAGTGAAATTCTGGCAGAGGTTTATCTGGAGCTGATCGGTGGGCGGCAGCCGGATTTGGTTATGGGCGGCCAGACAGCCGCGAAGACCAAGTCTGAGGGTGCGGAGTGGCGGCCGCAGCCACGGCCAACGCCGCTCGGGTCCAAAATAAAAGCGGCGGAGGCCGATGCCCACGCCGCTTTCATTGATACTTTGGGCGATGATGCCCTTTGGAAAAAAACCTAAAGATCGCTTCGACTTAAGCGTCTGCTGTTTTCTGCTGCTCTGCGCGAAGTGCAAGCTGCTGGCGGTAGATTGCCACAAAATCAATTTGCTCAAGGTTAAGCGGTGGGAAGCCGCCGTCGCGTGTTACATCGCTGACAATGCGGCGAATGAATGGGAACGTCATGCGCGGGCATTCGATCATCAGGTAGGGGTGCATTTGCTGTTCTGGCACGCCTTCGATTTCGAACACGCCGGAATATTCCAGCTCAAGCATGAACAAGTTCTTGTCGGAACCTGTGTTCGTCGAAGAGACCTTCAGCTTGGTGATGACTTCATACTGATTTTCGGCGCCGCGTTTGCGGGCATCAAGGTTCACTTCAACTTTGATTTCCGGCTTTACTTCGCCATCAACGCCTTTTTGCGCCATGACGTTTTCAAACGAAAGGTCGCGAACAAACTGGGCGAGAATACGCTGTTTGATTTGTGGTGCCGCGGCTGCTGTATCTGCTGCGCCGTTTGCTGCTGTTTTGTCTTCTTCGGCCATTTGGCCCTCCGGATTTCAATTAATTCACGCCCGTGTATCAGGCGCAGGGGTGGGCCTCAATGTTTAGTCCAACCTGAAGGGCCGTCATTGGGGGGATTGTTTGGGTCGATTTCTTCGAATTCGCCGTCAATTACGCGATCGTTCGGGTTAGAACGGTGCGTTTGATAACTATTGGAGCCCATTTGAAAGGATTGAACGTTCATGCGACTGCGCAGGTATTTGTAAAGGCCAGTTCGCACGCCGGGGATGAGCAACGCGAAGCCAATAAAATCTGTGAAAAACCCGGGCGTCAGAAGCAATGCGCCAGAAAACAGGATCATTGCACCATGTGCGAGGGGTTCTGTCGGGTCTTGCAGGCTGGAAAAGGATGTTCGCAGGTCCAACATTGCGCGTGTGCCCTGACTGCGGACCATCCAAGCACCCAAAATTGCTGTCGCGATCACAATCGTGATGGTCCAACCGGGCCCGATTACGCCACCAATTTGGATAAAGAGAGTGATTTCAAGTAATGGGACGCCGATAAAAAGCAAAAGCAACAGCATGGAACCTCCAATGGGCCAATGAATTATGTGGGCTAAGGTGGACTTGACCCTATACCAGCCCTACATAAGGTCGATACCGCGATGTTACCACTTGTCTAGAAATTATCTCGAAAGAAACGCACATGAATTCGCCCGTTATCCAGCTATTGGTCCTTGCAGGAATCGCGATCTTTTTAATCCTTCGCTTGCGAAGTGTGTTGGGAACGCGGGAGGGTTACGAAAAGCCTAGAACGCAAGAGCCTACGCCGAAACGCCGTTCTGCGCCTGAACTTGAGGTGATCGACGGCGGGCCTGATCCTGACGTCACCGATTATGTTGATGCGGACAGCGACACTGGAAAAGCTTTGTCTGCGATGAAAACAGCCGATCGGTCTTTCAATGTCCGCGAGTTCGTGCGCGGCGCACGTGGCGCGTATGAAATGATCCTAACCGGGTTTGAGAAAGGTGAACTTGCCGAAATCAAACCGTTCTTGTCCGATGATGTTTATGAGGCCTTCGCGGGTGTTGTTGAAGCACGCGAAAAAGACGGCCTGAGCGTAGATTTTACGTTCGTCGGAATTTCAGAAACTACTCTTGTCGGGGCTGAGTTTGATAAGGCGACGAACGACGGGGAAGTCTCGGTGAAATTCGTGAGCGAAAGCACCTCGGCAGTTTATGACAAGGGTGGCGATCTGAAAGAAGGATCTACCACCGACATCAAGAAGCAACGCGACATTTGGACGTTTGGCCGTACTATGGGCACCGGCGATCCTAACTGGTTCCTCGTCGCCACGGGCGAATGAAGGTTCGGGCGGCTGCCGTTGGGCTGTCGCTGATCCTGCAAACATATTTCGCGACAGAGGCGGCAATGGCCAATCCGACGTATCAACTTTTGCAATTTGACGAGCTGGAAGGCTGGGCAGAAGACGACCATCAGGCTGCGTTTGATGTGTTCCTGTCCACCTGCGGAGATATGCGTGACCCAGCATGGGAAGCGATCTGCGCAGTCGCCCATCAAGGCCATGAAGCGCGCGGATTTTTTGAGCGGTTCTTCACACCTGTTCTTATTGAGGACGGTAAAGAGGCTTTGTTTACGGGGTACTTCGAGCCTGAATTGCGTGGGTCGCGGACCCGTGGCGGACCCTATCAGTATCCGCTTTATCGCCAACCCAGCGGTGTTTCGTCGCCTTGGTTGACGCGCCAAGAGATCGAAGAAACCGGCGCGCTTGCCGGTAAAGGGCTTGAGATTGCGTGGATTGATGACCCTGTCGATGTGTTCTTTTTGCAGGTCCAAGGATCCGGCCGTGTGGCGTTGGATACGGGTGGTGGAATTCGTGTTGGTTACGGTGGCGCAAACGGGCACGAGTATTCGTCAATCGGGCTAGAACTTGTGCGCCGCGGTGTTTACGAATCCCATCAGGTGTCGGCAGACGTGATCCGGAACTGGGTGCGCAACAACGGCGATGAAGGTTTGCAGTTATTGTGGAAAAACGACAGTTTCGTCTTCTTCCGTGAGGTCAACGAAGTGCCCGCGGATATGGGCCCACTTGGTGCGATGAACAGGTCGGTTACGACTATGCGCACAGTGGCGATTGACCCATCCTACATTCCCTACGGCGCGCCAGTCTGGATTGAAAAGCAGGGGGCCAACCCGCTTAACCGTTTGATGGTGGCACAAGACACCGGTTCAGCCATTCGAGGATCGCAACGGGCGGATATTTTCTTTGGAACTGGCGACGCAGCTGGGCGGGAAGCCGGGCGCATTAAGGATGGTGGTCGGTTGGTGGTTTTGATGCCAATTCAAAGCGCCTATGCGTTACTCCCAGACGTGATCGAATGAAACGCCCTAGGCATTTGTCAGCTGAGGAACGGGCGTTGTGGGAAGTGGTGGCTAAGCGGACTGAACCGCTTGAAAAGCCAGCGGCAAAATTGATCCGTGCGGCGCCGAAAAAACCAAAACCAAATCCGAACATGTCGAACCCACGACCTATTCCAGCGTTCAATATCGGGGATGCTGTCGATCATCGGTCAGATCATGATTTGCTACCTTCGCTTGGCCAGCAAATGCGCGCGGCGCCCGTGCAGATGGATCAGAAAGCGTTTGGGCGATTGCGTCGTGGCAAGCTGAAGCCAGAAGCGCGGATTGATTTGCACGGGATGACGATTGCGCAGGCGCACCCTGCGTTGACGGGATTTATTTTGCAATCCGCAAGCGCGGGACATCGACTTGTGTTGGTGATTACCGGCAAGGGAAAGCACCGTGATGACGGCGGGCCGATCCCGACGCGCCTCGGGGTTCTGCGCCATCAGGTTCCGCAATGGTTGGCGATGGCGCCGCTGGGTGGATTGGTGATGCAAGTTACCGAAAGCCACATTCGGCACGGCGGGCAGGGCGCGTATTACGTATATTTACGCCGAACCAGATGATCTTCGCATAAGCGCGACCGGGTAAAGTAGGAATAGGGCGGCAATCGCGAAGCACGCGGCATAGCCAAGCATCTGCACCTCAAACCCAACACCGTTGTCGATTAGCCATCCGCTTAAACCTGGCCCAAGCGCGGAGCCGAGCACCATAAGAGCGGTTGCGGACGCTTTTATGGATCCCAGATGTCGCGTTCCATAAAACTCTGCCCAGCACGCGTTCAGGAGGGTTGCCTGCCCACCTCCCGCAGCGCCCATCAGGATTAATGCAAGTGCTGTCCAGCCGAGGCTTGGTGCGTACCAATGCAAAACGAAGGCGATGATGAAGGGGATCAGGTAGTAAGGCAGAAGTCGGACGGCGCCTATCCGGTCCACGGCCCAGCCATAGGCTATGGTTGAAAGGAAGACTGTCGCTGTTCCCAACGGGAATACCGCCACGAGTGCAAGATGGGACCAGCCTTTGATTTCAGCGAAATGCACTTGGTGAAACCAGAAGGCCGTTCCGAAACCGGAAAATGACATGACGGCGGGCGCCATTGCCCAAAACATCGGGTGCCGCAGCGCATCCATTCTGGTCCAATGTTTGTCAAACAACCCCGTAGAATGTTGATCCGCTGAGACAGATTGTGGGGTTCTTTCCAGCCGTAGCAATCGAAACAAGACCGGCGACATTGCAAGGCAGAACAGTGCGCAACCGATCCAGATGGCGTGCCATTCGATCCGTGATTTCATCCAAACCATAAGAAGCGGCAAAGTCGCTTCGGCTAACATATACCCCATCGCAGCAACGGCGAGCGCGCGCCCACGGGCCGCAACAAACCAACGGGCCATAGCAACCGTAGCAACTTGGGTTGTCATGCCTTGACCAAAGAAGCGCAGGAAGAAAACGACGACTGGAAGCAATGCCGCGATCGGGTTCAATGCCATCAGGACGCAAGACAGCCCAAGCAGCAGGATCACGGTGATGCCCAATTGTCGAACGCGGAAACGATCCGCCAAGCCGCCCGCAAATACCATGACGGCAGCGGAAGCACCTGTGCCGATCATGTAAATCAGGCCCCAGTCGCCATTGGTTAACCCGAACTGTTCGCGGATCTCGCCGCCGAAGATTGAAATGAAAAAGGTCTGCCCGAAGCTGGACAGAAACGACAATAACGCGCCCGTCACGAGGAAGGGCGCGTTTTCACGTATGAAGCGGATGTAGCCAGTGTTGCGGGTCATGGAGCTTTATTGGCCGGATGCCCGCGACAGGGAAGCGTTAAAGTACGTATCGGCTGATGTCTGTTGAACGGCTTAGTTCACCAAGGTGCTCTTCGACAAAGGCAGCATTCACTTCAATGGCGTCGCCGCCACGGTCTGGGGCGTTGAAAGAAAGGTCTTCAAAGACACGTTCCATGATTGTGTACAATCGCCGCGCACCGATGTTTTCAACGCTTTCGTTGACCTCAGCGGCGATGCCGGCAAGGGCTTTGATGCCGTCTTCGCTGAATGTTACGGCGACATCTTCTGTACCCATAAGGGCGGTGTACTGACGGGTGAGCGCGTTGTCTGTCTCGGTAAGAATGCGCACAAAATCGTCTTCTGTAAGCGCACGCAGTTCAACACGAATTGGAAGGCGGCCTTGAAGTTCCGGCAACAAATCAGACGGCTTTGCTATGTGGAACGCTCCGGATGCGATGAACAGGATGTGGTCGGTTTTTACTGAACCGTGCTTTGTTGAAACGGTGGTGCCTTCGATCAAAGGCAGCAAGTCACGCTGCACGCCTTCGCGGGATACATCTGCACCGCGAGCATCCGAGTTGCGGCAAACCTTGTCGATCTCGTCGAGGAAGACGATCCCGTTCTGTTCAACCGCTTCGAGGGCGATCTTGGTGATGGTTTCATCATCTAGCAGTTTGTCCGCCTCATCAGCGATCAGCAGGGCGTAGCTTTCAGAAACGGTGACGCGCTTCTTTACGGTGCGCCCGCCAAAGGCCTTCCCAAACATCGCACCGAGATCCATACCACCTGGCATCTGCCCGGGCTGCCCGGGGATTTCCATGCCACCGAGCGGGCTGGAATTATCGGTGAGTTCAAGTTCGATGATGGTGTTGTCCAGCTCGCCAGTCTTTAGCTTCTTGCGGAACATATCGCGCGTGCCGCTGCGCGCATCGGTCCCAGCAATTGCGTCAATGACGCGTGCTTCGGCGGCTTCATGTGCTTTTTGCTTTACGTCGTCGCGCATGTAGTCGCGGGTTTCCACGATCGCGGCCTCAACCAGATCACGAATGATTTGTTCTACGTCACGACCGACGTAGCCAACCTCTGTGAACTTGGTGGCTTCGACCTTGATAAACGGTGCGCGGGCGAGTTTGGCCAGTCGGCGTGAAATCTCGGTTTTTCCGACGCCGGTTGGCCCGATCATCAGGATATTCTTAGGGTAGACTTCGTCGCGCAGATCATCATCCAGATGCTTACGGCGCCAACGATTGCGAAGCGCCACTGCGACCGCGCGTTTGGCGTCGTCCTGCCCGATAATGTGGCGGTCTAGTTCGGATACGATTTCGCGGGGGGTCAGGTCAGTCATGTTTGATGGTCTCCACGGTCAGATTGCCGTTTGTGTAAACGCAAATGTCAGCGGCAATCGCCATAGCGCGGCGTGCGATTTCTTCGGCGGTGAAATCCATATCCATCAACGCGCGTCCAGCGGCGAGGGCGTAGTTTCCACCAGAGCCAATCGCCGTCACATCGTGTTCCGGTTCAAGAACGTCGCCCGCACCGGTGATCACGAACAGGTCTTTCCCGTCTGTGACGATTAACATCGCCTCAAGCTTTTGGAGGTATTTATCCGTGCGCCAATCTTTGGCGAGCTCAACAGAGGCGCGGGCCAGCTGGCCTGGTGTTGCCTCAAGCTTCTTCTCCAAACGCTCAAGTAAGGTAAACGCATCCGCGGTTGATCCGGCAAAGCCGCAAATCACATCGCTGCCTCCAACCGTGAGACGGCGCACCTTTGTTGCGGTACCCTTCATAACTGTCTGTCCGACAGACACTTGCCCGTCACCCGCGATGACGACTTCGTCACCTTTGCGCACACCGATTATTGTTGTCATGTCGTGTCCTTTAGTTGCTTGGGATTTATATGGCGGCGCAATCTGCGCGACACAAGGTTCCATGCAAAAAGGGCGCCCCATTGGGACGCCCTCAAATTCGATTAGTTCAGCTTAGATGCTTTCTTCGATCCAACCCTGAAGGGCAGCTTTTGGTGCTGCGCCAGTTTTGTTGGAAACAACTTCGCCGCCTTTGAATAAGAACAGCGCCGGAATGCCGCGCACACCCATTTGGGCGGGGGAGTTCGGGTTCTCGTCGACGTTTACTTTGACGATTTTCACTTTGCCGTCCATTTCTGCGGACAGTTCTTCGAGCGCTGGGCCGATCTGCTTACATGGGCCGCACCATTCCGCCCAGAAATCGACAACTACTGGGATGTCGGACTGGCGAACTTCTGCGTCAAATGTGTCGTCTGTTACTGCTACGGTGGCCATCGGCTCTACTCCTTGATGGGTATGTATTTGCAACGGGAACGTATGGACGCATATGGGTATCGTCAAGGCGTGGTCACGCCTTTGAGAGCAGCGTCAAGCATGTCATCAGGCAATTCGGTGACGGTCCCCGTTTTGGTCCACAAAAGAAGCGTGCGAATACGGTGGTTTGGGTAGACCAAGCGCAGGGCGTCGCGGTATGCGGCCATTTGGCGCGTGAGGCCATCTGGTGTTTCATCTGGGGAGGACGGAACGATCCGGTTTGATTTGAAATCAACCGCGACAATTTCGGCTTCCGCTTCGATCAGCCTGTCGATGATCCCAAACACGCGTTCGCCATTCAGCGCGGGCAACGTCGCCGAGATTGGAACTTCCCCTAGTCCAGTATCGAAAATCCAACGGAGGTTTGAATTCCCAAGAGTTTGCAACGCTTCGTTGATCAAGGCTTCGGTATCGGGGATCAAGCCAGCGTCAGGATGGTTCGCGACCAACCCCTCTGCACTTATCCGTCGTTGTTTTGGGTCTATCTCTGGCAGAAGTTCCAGAAGAACGTGGATAATGCGCCCCCAAGCCAAGGCCAGCTCGGATGCATCGGTGTAGGTCTCGCCCGGAATGATTTTTGAGCCACCGAGGTCAGATGGTGACAGTGTAGTTTGCTGTGTCGGTAAATCCGGCAAATCAGCACTGAAGTTTGAAT
>DQCL01000153.1:12800-19636 GCA_003533975.1 Octadecabacter sp.
CCAGCGGCTAAACCGTTTGCCAATTCCCAGTTCCGTCTCATGATCAGTGGCGTCCAAACCATCGAGCGCTTCGGAGACTGTGCCGTGCCAACTATCGTTCGCGTCTTTGCCAACATCTCCAGCCGCTGCAATGATGAGCCAGTTTTCCGCGCGGGTGAGCGCGACATAAAGCAGGCGGCGCCGTTCGCGATCTTGTGCGTCCAGCATCTCATCCTGAACGTCGCGCAGAACCTGCGGCATGACGTCTGCTTTGGGCTTCCAGAACACGTTGCCATCGCCTGTCAACAAATCACCACGCACCTCGCGTTTACGTTTGGTGGTATCGGGTAGAATGACAATTGGTGCTTCAAGGCCCTTTGCGCCATGGACCGTCATGACGCGAATTCTGTCACTCGCTGAATCCATCTGCCGTTTGACGGTCACGTCTTCGGTTTGCAGCCAAGTGAGGAAACCCGTGAGGCTGGGTACAGTGGAGGATTCATAGCCAAGTGCCTGCGACAGTAACGCATCAATCCCGTCTTCCGCTTCTTGACCCAGCCGCGCGATAAGATTTTGACGACCCTTGTGACGGATCAAAAGCCGATTGATGAGGTCGTAAGGGCGCAAGAAATCGGCGTTGTTTCGCAAATCGTTGAGGAGCTCAATCGTCGAGGTGTGCGCGCCAGTTGCGGCGTTCGATTTGCGCAAAGCCTCCCAGAGGCTTTGACCTTTAGGGCGTGGCTGCGCGAGATCGAAGAGCTGTTTCTCGGTCCACCCGAACAGAGGAGATTTCAGCGCCGCGGCTAGTGATAGATCGTCGTCCTGTAGCGAAATGAATTGCAACAGCGCAGAGACGTCTTTGACGGCAAGTTCACCGCCGAGCTTCAAACGGTCCGCGCCGGCAATTTCGAGGCCAGCTGACTTGCAGGCGGAAATGATTTCCTTGAACAGATCAGACCGTCGTTGAACGAGGATTAAAAAGTCACCGGGTGTGATTTTGCGACGGGACCATTCGGTTGCACCTTTCTCTTTAACAGGGAGAGTTTCGCTTGCGATCATGCGTTTGATCTCAGATGCGATTTTCCCCGCCAAAATCACTTTGTGATTGGTGCGGCCTTTCAGGTCTATGGGGTCATCCCATTCCCGTTCTTCCGGTTTTTCAGACGGTTCGACGACTGGCCAAATGTCCACGCGCCCGGGCATGTCGTCTTTGAACGCGAGGTGTTTGATATGATCGCCGAGACCTTCGGCCATGTCGCCTTGGAAGGTTTTATCAACGAGCTGCAATACTGCTGAGGACGAGCGAAATGAGTAGAGTAACTCGCGGTCTTGCAGTCGTTTTTGGACATTCTCCAGTTCACTGGAAAAATGGTCGCGCATTCTGTCAAACCCCTCAGGGTCCGCGCCTTGGAAAGAATAGATCGACTGTTTTTTGTCCCCAACAACAAATACGGTGCGTTCGCGGTCTGGGTTTGCGCCGATCCCCGTCGAGAATTCTTGAGTCAGAAGGCGAACGATGTCCCACTGATCGGGCGACGTGTCTTGCGCCTCATCTACGAGGACATGATCAACACCCCCGTCGAGTCGAAACAGCACCCATTGCGCAACGTTCGTGTCATCGAGTAGCGCCTTGGCTTTCCCGATTAGATCGTCAAAATCGAGTGCAGCACGCTGTGCTTTCTTGGCTTCGTAGTTACAAACAAACGGGGTCGCAAAAGCGAAAAGAGCTTTCGTTTTCTCAAGCGCTTGGACGCTGTTTAGGAAATCGAATGCAGCGGCGGTCCGATCCATCCACGCATGCACGTCGTCCACGATATGTGCCACGGCTTCAACCGATGACTTGTGATTTGACTGGGGCCAATTGCGAGATTTGCTCGATTTATCTGCATAAAGGAGCAGCGAAGAAACTGCGTGAAGCGTATCGAGGTTTGGCGAGGACAGGTCGATCGCCTTCAGTTTAGCAGCGACCGTTTGGTAACTTTTGGTGGCATCTTTGCAGGCATCAACAAGGTCATCGACCAGACCTTCTTCGCCGCCAATGAAAGCGATCTTCGCGGCGTCTTGTCGGGTGGCGCCACTGGGAAGGTTGAACGCCTTGGCCAAATCGCCCTCGTTTGTATTCGTCAGGAACGCGGCCTTGCGCCCTGTGATGGCCCCAAGAAAGCTTCCGATCTCGGAACCGGTATAATGACGGGCCAACCCTGCCAGGACGTCGGCGTGCTCACCCGTCGCCATCTCATCAAGGACCTCTTCGCGGAGAAGTTGAGCGGCGCGATCTTCCATCTCTTTGAACTGCGGGCTGACTTCGGCTTCCAAAGGAAAGCGTCGCAGCACCCCCGCGCAAAAGGAGTGGATCGTTTGAATTTTCAATCCACCGGGTGTTTCAATAGCGCTGGCGAACAAGGTGCGGGCGTTACTGAGATAGTCGTCATCAATTAGGGCGTCTGTTCCTAATTCAACCAGTTGATCCTGAAGGTCAGCTTTTGGCATCATCGCCCATTCACCCAACCGTTGGAACAACCGGTTTTGCATCTCTGAGGCTGCGGCCTTGGTGTATGTCAGGCAAAGTACGTTCTCGGGCCGTGTGCCGGCGAGCAACAAACGCGCAACACGGTCCGTAAGCACACGGGTTTTACCGGACCCTGCATTTGCCGATAACCAAGTGGACTGGGTCGGGTCTGCAGCTTCGATTTGACGGGCGGTCGCATCATTCGGTTTCATGATAGGTCCTGCGGTGCTGCGTCATGCGATTCATCCCATTCGCCGTAGCGTGCAAGGTGATCATAGGTGCCTTCAAACGCCAGAGTTTCGTTTGCACTACGAGAAGTGTAACCCTTTTCTGGATCCATCCATTTCGCCATCAACCCTTCAAAGCGCGACCAAGTTTCCTCTGTTGGCTCATCTTTGAGGGGGGCGGGCTGATCCCGCAGGTCGCTTCCCAACCCGATATAGACAGCGGCCTGCGTGCGGACGCGCCCGACGGCTTTGAACGCGCCTCGTTCTACCATCGCGGCCTCGAGCAAGAGTTGTTTGTCGAAGTGTTTCTGTTGGGCTGGGCTCGGTGCTTTACCCGTTTTGTAATCATAGATCAGCGCTTCGCCGTCATCGGACATATCAATTCGGTCAGCCGTTCCGGTGAGCTTGAAGGGCAGGTTCGTCAATGCAAGTTCACCGTACATTTCGGTGTCGACGTTGGTCGAAAAGGCACGGCGCTTTGTTTCTTCGGCCAAGAAATGCGGAATGAAGGACGTGATACGCGCAAACCAAAGTGCGCGAACAGCAGGCCACGGGCACTGTTCGGCAAGAACCTCAGTCGCGATCGTACGAAGCGCGTCTTCAGCGTTCGGACCAGCAGGATCAATATCTGCTTTCACAAATGTTTCTAGAATCTTGTGAACAATCGTCCCGCGGAGCGGCGCATCCGGCGTGTGGGCCAAAGAGTCTAACGCGTTCAAGCCGAGGATTTTTCGCGCATAAATCGCGTAAGGATCGCGGATCAGTGTCTTAATTTGTGTCACCGAAAGCTGCTGCGGGCGAGCGGCGGTCGGCGGACATGGAGACGGGCGCGGGGCCGGATCAACGTGTTCTGTCGGCGCTGCGATGCTCACAGCCAGAGAGAGCCAATGGCGACCCCGTTCGCGCATCGCGCCAAGGCAGTCAGGGCCGCCTTCCAAACCACCCAATAGGTTTGTCAGACGGTTGATCCATCTACTAGGAACTGTTTCTGCCTCGTCGGAGCGAACCGAGCGGCTTAGAACAACTTCCTCTGCGCACACTGCCTGTTGATAGTCATGAGCGCTCAAGCCGATCCGACGTTCGGGTAATAGCAAACCGGCTTGCTTTCTCATGGGTCGGTTTAGCCACGGATCAGGCGTGGGTGCCTCGGGCCAGGTGCCTTCATTGAGGCCTGCTAGAATGACCAGTTCGGCGGATTGAACACGGGCTTCTAACGTCCCCCAAATGAGAACCTTGGGATGACCGGCATCGCGGTCACGTACTTCGGCAGCTGAAAGGATGCTGTTCACAAGGCGGCGGTATTCCCGCGCCGACACTTCACCACCTGCGTCTGCGTGTGACTGCAACTCGGACATGGCGCGCAATGCTTCGCGACCCGCGGCTTTTTTCCAAAGCTCACCCGAACCATCGGCATCTGGTCCACCTGCAAGGCGTGTGGCCACGCTGATGTGTTGAGCAACATGGTCTACAAGCGGTCTTGGAGTGTCGTCGTTGAGGTCTAGCAAAACTGAGCTGATCCAACCTGCCCAATCTAATGCGTCATCAGATTTTTCCTGTGCCCAAGATGTCAGGCTATCGCTAGTTGGGAAGGGCGGGCCGTATCGTCGAAGGTGAAGTTCCAGGGCGTTGGTTCGAAATGCGTGGTCGCCGCGATCGGGCCGTCCTGAATGGCTTAAGGGGTGGCGCAGCAATACGAGGAGCCGCTCGGCGTCAAGTTGTTCGCAAAACAGATCAGCGATGTGGCGCAAAAACCGACCGGGCGCGGTGAGTTGCAAGGGTAGGCCAGCACTATCATCTGGGACGATGCCCCACCGATCTAACGCAGCGGTTACTTGACGTGTCAGAACCCTGTCGGGCGAAATGAGTGCGGCGGTTTTGTTGTCTTCGACGGCTTGGCGCAAACGGACGGCGATTGCATCCGCTTCGGTACGCGGAGTCGCGGCCTCGATCATCGTGATACCTTCAGTCGCTTGAACAAGATCACTTAGATCGGGACCATCGTTGATCCACTGATGAGTTACAGGCGCTGGGCGCAACGAGAGGGAAATGAGCTGCGTTCGCGCGGTGTTTATTTCAGCGGGTGCACCCCATGGACCTATGTGAGACGGATGAATTTCCAACGCATCGCAGAAGGTTTTGAACCGGAACTGTGGATGGTCTTCAGCACCTGATTTTTGCTCCATCATTTCCCAGACATTCGCGGGCATGTCACAATCCAGGCCGGGTAAGACTACGGCCCCTTGGGGTAGTTTGGCGACCGCCTGCATGAACAAAGAAGTGGCCCCGCGAGAGCCGGTTGAACCAGCGACGATGATTGGGTGTGACGGCGGGTTTTGAACCCAACGGGCAATGAGGGCTTCAACGACACTGCGTTGCCGACCTTCACCGTCCAACTGTCCGTCTTCAAAGAATGGCTGCACCAGCTTGATAAAAGACAGCGCCCGTTCCCAATGTCCGGATTGATCCGAGACATCGAGGGTCGCAATTGTTTCAGGCAGAACGCCTTCGCCCTGCATTTCATTCATGAGGGAAACAAGGCTTTCGGCAAGGTCAATCGCTGAGTCTTGCGAGGCCAACGTTGAGTCGGCCTCCAGCAAGCCCTTCACCAACTGCGCCACTTCAAGTCGTCTGCGAAGCGGGGAAATTGCGGGAGGGAGGTTTTGTTCAACAGTGTCGTGCGCTAAATCCGTAACAAGCCGGATACGCGGTAACAATAGAGCGCCGCCTTCATGAAACAAAGCGGTGAGGCGTCTCTGCATGCGTCTCGTATTTACGTAAACCTCAACGCGGGCCACATCGCTCGGTGACATGGTTTCGAAACGCTGGCGCAAACCATCATGGAGCGCTGTAGAAAAATCCTGCCCCAACGGAACACCAAATACGCGTGGACCTTTGTAAGGATCAAACATGGCTGTTTCCTGCGAGCATAGCTTCTGCAATAGGAATGCTGTCGGGGCGGCCCACGTCGCACCATTGCCCGTCATAGATCGTGCCGAACATAGTTTCGTTCGCGAGCATGCCTTCCCACAGATCCCACATGGAAAACGCGTTTTTAGAAATGGTAGCTAGGCCATCCGTGCGAATGATCTGAACGCCGGAATAAACGTAGTCGTTACCACGGGATAAGCGACCTTGGGCATCAATATCGAAGTCACCGGAACCAATATGACCAACGGCCTGTTCGGTTGGAATCATCAACAAAAGGGCGGTCATTTTTTCTGGCCGCCACGCGTCTTGCAAAGATTTCACAGGGTTAGATCCGCGCCAAACGGCATCGGTGTTCATTGTGAAAACCGGATTGCTATTGAGAAGGGGCAGGGCACGTTTCAACCCTCCGCCGGTCTCTAACAGTTGGTCGGATTCATCCGAAACTAGAACGTCTGTACCTTCAAGGTGCGCGTGGATTTGTTCAGCGAAGTAATGGGCGTTCACCACAGGTTTCATTTCAGCGCACTGCGCCAATGCATGATCAAGCAGTGGCTTTCCAGCAACTTCAACAAGCGGCTTAGGGCGCGTGTTCGTCAGGGGCGACATACGTGTCCCGAGGCCGGCGGCGAACAGAAGAATTGCGGAGGGATGTTCAAGCAAGGCTATTCCTCCACGGGGCTAAATGCCCGTTCAACAAGCAGAGCGAGGTCTGATAAACCGGAGTCAGCCAAGTCTGTTTGCAGGTGTGCCCAAACGCGTGGGATAAGGTCTAAATAGGACACTTTGCCGTCCTGCTTCGCGAGGCGGTTAAAGATGCCCAAGATCCGCAAATTTCGCTGAATCGCCATCACATGGAACGCGCGTTTGTACGCGTGGACATCATGTTCGTCCCCAGCGAGCTGGGAGATCAACGGGCTCAACAAGTCAGGGTTAACGTCGCGGCGAGCATCGCGAAGCAACGATGCGAGGTCGTAGGTCGGGTGTGTGATGAAGGCGTCTTGAAAGTCCAGTAGGCCAACGCGGCCCGTACCGTTTTTGCTCGGCCGCCAAATCAAATTTTCTGCGTGGAAATCCCTTAGGGATAGGACTGTCGGATTAGGATTCACGTCCGTCAGCAACGCGTGGATCTGTGCGGTGATGTTTGCAGCAAGATCATGGCTTTGATCTTTCGCCGCCCATTCAAAAGCGAGACC
>DQCL01000153.1:19672-26236 GCA_003533975.1 Octadecabacter sp.
TTGAAGCGTTTTCAAGACATCGACTGTTGAGGTGTAAAGTTCTGTTTCGTCATGCGGGGACGAGCGTAAATGTTTCGCGAAATCGATTTGACCGAGGTCGCTTAACACCAACAAACCATTGGCGTCGTCCCAAGCCAAAACTTCGGGAGCAGCAAGCGAAAGCTGAGTGAGGTGCGCCGCGATTTCAACGAACAGAGATTGGCTTCCGCAGATTTCTACCGGTGCATCCATTAAGATAACAGATTGGCCCGCCGGACCCAGAAGCCGCTCGTATCGGCGGGCGGACGCATCGCCAGCCAAGGGCGCGCGTCTCCAATCAGACCATTCAGTTGCGGCCAGCCAGTCTTGAACAAATTCGCTACGCATGCGCGTCGAGTCCCGCCAGCCTGTTCCGCCAATTGTCCCCATAAGTGAGTGTGGCGAGATGGCAATCGGATGCGACGTCTAGGTCAATGTCCAAGGCAGTTTCTGGCGTTAGATCTTCCAATAATTCGGGCCACTCAATCAGGCAAATTTGGTCACTCAGCGCGTCGATCAAGCCAAGCTCAACCGCTTCTTGAGTATCGCTAAGGCGATAAAGATCAGCGTGCCAAACTTCAACGTCTCCGAATTCATAGGTTTGAACGAGCGTGAACGTCGGGGAGGGTACTTCGGTTTCAGGACCGAGAAGCGATCGGATAAATGCGCGCGCTAATGCTGACTTCCCTGATCCGATTTGGCCGCGCAGCAAAAAGCAGTCACCCGCCTGCGCGTACTTCGCAAGGGTTTCGCCGAGCCGCGCTGTGTCATCTTCAGATGAAAGTCGCAAAGTTGTTGTTGAACGCACCATGCGCCAACTTTAGGCCGCACCGAATTGCCTGCAAGGTTAATCAGACAGTTAATGAACGTTGAGGCTTGAATTCCAGTGCCTCGACGACTCCAGAGGCTGCGTTTTCTCTGTCTGCAAGGATGAATGTGACCTGGTGACTGCCGTCCGGTAGTGGATGGTACTGGCAGCTAATTTCGACATGACCGTCTAACCAAACGGATCCACACCACGATGTTTCTGTTGTTCCGAGGTTTATTGCTTCGTGCAGTTTGACCCAGACAGGGGACGGTGCGGTTGCTTCCTGCCAGTTTGCAGATTCCTCAGTATAGTCGCGGCTGGTGATCGTGCCTTCGACCTCAGTTCCCCAAAGAGATTGGTATGCGGTATTCGCCACGATCATAGTTCCCGAGGATGAAAATACGCATACAGCGGCTTCCAGATTGTTGATAACTGCACGGCTAACGTCGATCTGCGAGCGGAATTTGCGCGTTAGCGAAACCTCGTCGCTAATGTCTTCTAACAAGAATGCGATCGCGCCGTTTGGGTGCGGTTTTCCGGTTACTCGAAATGTTTGCCCATTCGGGATCGCCCAAGTTTCCTGATAGCTTCCTTGCGCAGCAGCAGACTCCAATTCCGCCATGTGATTTCGCCAAGATGAATAGTTCTTTGGTTCAGGCATCATTCGGTTGTCGCGTAGCCGATCAAGAAACGAAAACAAGGTCGGACGAGCGATCAGGAAATCGGGGGGTAGATGGCTAAGATCGCCGAGGGCCGGGTTGAAAAGTACGAGGCGGCGATCGGCGTCAAATATTGCGAGCCCTACAGAGAGGTGGGCGAAAGTTTTTGTGAGTGTCTGAACGAAGTCGCGCTGTGCCTCCTTTGCGGAAACAACCGAAGTTGCGTCGATCGCGAAATGGATCGTATCGCTGCCGCGTTTTAGGCTTGTGACCTCAAACCAGATCGGTTTTTCCTGCGGGCCAATGTCCACGCGATGCATATCGATGACCGGTGCGTTTCCTGAAGGCATTGCGACATTGTCGAAAACGGCGCGAGGCGGCCAGGGAAGTGCCGCGTCAGACGCAACGGGAAAAATCACCTCAGACAACTCTATATAGGACTTATTTGCCCAAGTTAGAGTACCTTGGGCACCTTGTTTCCAAATCAGTTGGGGTGAATCCTCACCGATGCTTCGTAGCGTCTCAAGTTCATTTTCAATCGCGTTTGCGGTGAGTGGATCAATCGTATCATCCGGATGATCTTTATGTTGGACCAGTGTAATCCGAGCCAGCCCATTCCAATACTCGGCTTCGAGCCAGCTTTTGTGGTCATCAACCGGTTTGATCGCCTTCTTCCCAGATTTGGCGAGGTCTGCGAGCTGGAATCGCAGTTCGGGGAAGCGGGCAGAAAGGAGAGATAGAAACACCTCCCAATCGGACTGATCAGCGTTCCGATGGTCCAATAGGCTGCGGGCAAGCGGGGAGGCGTCAACGAGTTTTTCATCGTCAAAGAGAAAAGTAACGGTGTCTTCTGCCCCAAGCATAAGAGCGCGCGCCGTCACGAGTGATTTTTTGTTGGTTCGAATCCAGTATAAGAGAAGCCCAACAGCGCAAAGAGTGCCTGCCAGAACGGCACCTAACACACCAAGAAAACCAAGCTGACCCATCTCACATCTCCGACTTTGCGAAGGATAAGATGGGTCAATTTAGTTAACCGCTAGTTAAAAGACTAAGTGATCAAAGTATTGTCGCCTAGTGCACCGCGCGCCGTTTCAGTTGAGGATTCAATGCTGCTTCGTGGCCAGTTCACGGTGACGATTGCCCCGCGGCCCATTTTTGGTCTTGCCCGCGAGGGGCCGTTCACGAAACTCAACGTTGCGCCGGATCTTTCCAAAAGCGTCTTGGCGATAAACAGGCCCAAGCCCATGCCTTCATACCCTGGTCGCCGCGCGCTTCCCTCTTCGTGTCTGCGACGCCGTACAAAAGGCTCACCAATTCGATGAAGGACAGAGCTTGGAAAACCTGGGCCATCATCACCGATGTCGACGGTGATAAAGTCATCTGTCCAACTGATCGCGACCAAAACTGAGCTTTGGGAGAAATCCACAGCATTTTGAACGAAATTCCGGATGCCATGGATAATCTCAGGGTGTCTATAGATGTCGGGCTGGCGCGAATTGTCCCCCGGGGGTGCTTGCGTTTTGAACTGCACCAATTTGCCGCGATGAAGGTGCGGTTCACTTGCCTCGCGGATGACAGTTTCGATGGGTGCTTGGCGTAAAAGATGATCTTCTTTTCCGGCCCGACCCATCGACCGTAATATGTCACGGCATCTATCCGCTTGCTCGCGTATTAGTCGTGCATCTTCTTTTAGCTCTTCGTTGTCGCCAAGCTCATCCAATAGTTCGCTACTGACGAGCTTGATCGTTGCGAGCGGCGTACCAAGTTCATGCGCGGCCGCTGCAACAACGCCCCCCAAATCAGTGAGTTTTTGTTCGCGTGCTAACGCCATTTGTGTGGCGACAAGTGCCTCACTCATCGAAAGCGTTTCTTGGGTCACCTGACGCGCATAAATCCCGACAAAGACGACACCAATCACGAGCGAAACCCAAAAACCGAACACGAATAGATCCGGTAAGATTAAGGGAAATCCGGACGCCGTCATGATTGGAAGGCTTGTGAAGCGCAAAAGCGTCACGATGGCGAGCGTGGTTGCACCTAGAATTAAAGTGCTGCGCAAAGGTAAGAGCGTGGACGCGATTGTTACAGGAGCGAGGAGCAAAAGCGCGAATGGATTGCTTAACCCACCTGTTAGAAACAACAGTAACCCCAGTTGAGCGAGGTCAAAACCGATCATCAGGTTCGCTTCGTTCTCTGATAATCGACGGTTCTCGGGGTAAACAATGTATGAGACGACGTTCAGAAGAACGGACAGGCCGATAACGACGACGATGAAGCCTGTTTCAAGATTCAGTCGGAAAAAGAGCATTGCAGCCAGGACCGCTGCGGCTTGCCCCAAAACCGCAAACCAACGAATTGAGGCCAATGTCCGAACGCGCACCCAATTGCTGCGGTTCTGATTCTGAAACACGTCGTTCTCTATCTGCGCCATAATGACCGGTATCTCGATTGTGACTTACGCTTTTCACATGGTGCACATACTTAGAAGATAATCGCGACCTAAAATGTGGATGCCCAACATGTCAAAAACTTATGCTATCGCCGCCGGAGCCGTTGTCGTCGCCCTTTTAGGAGGCACATTTGCTGCAACGCAATTTAGCCGAAGCGATGATATATTCGCTCAATGCCGAGCTAGCCAATCTGGAGGAGGCGCCATCGGCGGCCCGTTCGAATTGGTTGATGAAAATGGTGTGACCGTAACCAACGAGGACGTCATTACAGGCCCGACGGTGATCTATTTTGGTTATACGTTTTGCCCCGATGTCTGTCCGCTGGACAACATGAGAAACGCACAAGCCATTGAAATATTGGATGAGCAGGGCATAGAGGTGACCCCTGTGTTCATCTCCATCGACCCGGAACGTGACACAGTTGACGTAGTGCGGGAGTTTACAGACAATTTCCACGACCGGATGATTGGTCTTACCGGTTCGCCAGAACAAGTCAGAGCGGCATCGCAGGCCTATCGCACTTACTACGCCAAACAAGAGGCCGACGATGAGTACTATCTCGTTGACCATACAACCATGTCCTACCTCGTGTTTCCGGAGTACGGATTTCAGGAATTTTACCGCCGCGACGTAACTCCAGAGCAAATGGCGGAGAGTCTTAGCTGTTTTATTGAGGCAGCAAGCTAACCAGACCGTTTGACCGTACTCTCAACCAACGATAGGTCTAAGGGGGGTTAGAATAAGGGATGGTATATGGACCTGGAACCAATCGGAGAAGACGCGTCCTTATTGTTGGTGGACGACGATGAACCCTTTTTACGCCGCCTTGCCAAAGCGATGGAGAAGCGCGGGTTCTCGGTTGAAACTGCTGAAAGCGTAGCTGCGGGTAAGGCTATCGCGACAGCGCGGCCACCTGCCTATGCCGTTGTGGATTTGCGACTCGAAGATGGGACCGGGCTTGATGTGGTCGAAACCCTGCGCGAACGCCGCCCTGAAGCGCGTATTGTTGTTTTAACGGGCTACGGTGCGATTGCCACCGCTGTAGCGGCCGTGAAAATCGGAGCGACCGATTACCTTTCCAAGCCAGCGGATGCGACCGACGTTATGAATGCGCTATTGGCAAACGGTGCAGAACTTCCGCCCCCACCAGAAAATCCGATGAGTGCAGATCGTGTCCGTTGGGAGCACATCCAGCGGGTGTATGAATTGTGTGATCGCAATGTGTCTGAAACCGCGCGGCGCCTGAACATGCACCGCCGGACGTTGCAGCGGATTCTGGCAAAACGCAGCCCACGTTGACCATCACGATCTTTGGTAAACCTTATCGGACTGCCCGTTAAGGTTTTGAATCAAAGCTGCGCCAAAAGCTCAGCGTGCCTACGTGTAAAATCACGGCGGACTTCAATCGGCGGACGAAGCTGTATCTTGGCTGTCTGTGCAATGTTCGGATCCGGCTTTCCAAAAAATTTGTCGGCTTCGGTCCGTGTAAAGCCGGCAATTTGAACTGCTTCAAGCCAAGCACTGATCTTGTCAGCCTTCTTGATCTGCTTTTTGATGATGGCCGGAACCTGCGCGGGCAATCCGAACCGGATATGTATTGCTGCCATTAATCGGTCATCCAGCGTTTCGTACCCCGGCCCTACGGCCGCTTTAACTGGGCTGATCATGTCGCCAATCACGTATTCGGGCGCGTCGTGCAGCAGCGCAGCAAGCTGCCATTTGACAGGTGCCTTTGGGTTCATGGCTGTAAAAATCTGTTCGACCAACAAAGAGTGTTCAGCGACAGAGTAAGCAAAATCACCAACTGTTTGGCCATTCCAACGCGCAACAAACGCGAGTCCATGGGCGATATCTTCAATTTCGACATCCATCGGTGTTGGGTCAAGCAGGTCAAGCCGACGACCAGATAGCATACGTTGCCATGCACGGGGTTGTTTCATCTAAGGCACTCCGAATTAGACGCTGACCCTACGGCGCACATGCTTTGATTGTCGAGGCCCCTTCGTGGTGCTAAGGGGGCGGCAACAAAGTTTGTAAGGAGAGCCGTCATGGCCAAAGATTATATCGTAAAAGACATCGCTCTGGCGGCCTTCGGGCGCAAAGAGCTGGATATTGCTGAAACGGAAATGCCGGGCCTGATGGCGTGCCGCACTGAGTTCGGTGAAAGCAAGCCACTGAAAGGTGCGCGCATCGTTGGCTCATTACACATGACCATCCAGACGGCTGTGTTGATTGAGACGCTTGTTGAACTGGGTGCCGATGTGCGTTGGGCATCTTGCAACATCTTTTCCACACAAGACCACGCCGCAGCAGCGATCGCTGAAGGCGGCACGCCAGTGTTTGCGATCAAAGGCCAGTCTTTGGAAGAGCATTGGGACTACCTCGACAAATCGTTCATGTTCCCAGAGGGCTGCAACATGATCCTTGACGATGGTGGCGATGCGACGTTGTATATTCTGCTGGGCGCACGCGCGGAAGCTGGCGAAGAGATTATTCCTGTGCCGCAATCCGAAGAAGAAGAAGCGATCAAAAAGCAGATTGCGAAACGTATGAAAGAAAGCCCCGGTTGGTTCACGAAAACACGTGAAGCGATCCAAGGTGTATCTGAGGAAACAACAACTGGTGTTCA
>DQCL01000165.1 GCA_003533975.1 Octadecabacter sp.
TCTGAAAGAGTTCATGGTGCGCAATACCTATATTTACCCCCCCGAACCCAGCATGAGGATCGTCGCGGATATCATTGAATATACGTCAAAAAACATGCCCAAGTTCAATTCGATCTCGATCTCTGGCTATCACATGCAGGAAGCCGGGGCGAACCTTGTTCAGGAACTGGCGTTCACTTTGGCGGACGGCAAGGAATACGTGCGGGCCGCGGTTGAACGGGGCATGGATGTAGACGCGTTTGCGGGCCGTTTGTCGTTCTTTTTCGCCATTGGGATGAATTTCTTCATGGAGGCGGCAAAGCTGCGCGCCGCGCGTCTGCTGTGGCATCGGATCATGAGCGAATTTGGTGCGCAAAAGCCCGGATCGCTGATGTTGCGCACCCATTGCCAGACCTCTGGCGTTAGCCTGCAGGAACAGGACCCATACAACAATATCGTGCGAACAGCCTATGAGGCGATGAGCGCGGTGCTGGGGGGTACGCAATCTCTTCACACGAACTCTTTTGACGAAGCCATTGCTTTGCCTACAGAATTCTCGGCCAGAGTCGCGCGGAATACACAGTTAATCCTGCAAAACGAAACCGGCGTGACCAATGTCGTCGATCCGTTGGCGGGGTCTTATTACGTTGAAAAATTAACGGCTGATTTGGCGGACGCGGCCTGGGAGCTGATCGGCGAGGTGGACGCATTGGGCGGCATGACCAAGGCTGTCGACAGCGGCATGCCAAAGCTGCGCATCGAAGAAGCTGCCGCACGCCGTCAGGCCGCGGTGGATAAGGGCGAGGATGTGATCGTCGGCGTCAACAAATTCCGGCTGGAGACCGAGGACCATCTGGAGGTTCGCGAAATCGACAACTCCAAGGTGCGCAAGGCGCAGGTGGCGCGACTAAAACAGATCCGTAGCAGCCGAAATCAAGCGGCTTGTGACGGGGCTTTGGCGGCGTTGGAAAGCGGCGCGGCATCAGGGCAGGGGAACCTGCTGGAACTGGCGGTGGCTGCCGCGCGCGAACGGGCCACTGTCGGCGAGATTTCGATGGCAATGGAAAACGCATTTGGCCGGCATTCGGCCAAGGTCAAGACATTGTCCGGCGTCTATGGCGCCGCTTATGAAGATGACGCCGAGTTTTCAGCCCTGCGCGACGATGTGGATGCATTCGCCGGTGAAACTGGCAAAGCACCCCATATAATGGTCGTGAAAATGGGGCAGGATGGGCATGATCGCGGGGCCAAGGTAATCGCCTCGGCGTTCGCAGATATCGGCTTTGATGTGGAAGTAGGCCCGCTGTTCCAGACCCCAGAAGAAGCCGCATCAGACGCNNCAAGAACTTAAGGCGCGTGGCGCAGATAATATCATCGTTGTGTGTGGGGGTGTTATCCCGCAGCAAGACTATGATTTTCTTTATGAAAACGGCATCAAGGCGATCTTTGGTCCGGGCACGAATATCCCCGAAGCGGCGCGCGATGTGCTGCGTCTGATCCGGGGCAGTATTCCCAACCGGCGGCAATAGACAGGGCAATTTCAAAATTGCGGACTGGTGGTTCTGGAATGATAATTCGCGATGCAAGGGCTGGCGACGCCTCCAAGATTGCCGGGTTTTGGAACCCGATGGCCCGGGACACTGTGGCGACGTTCAGCTCGGTGCAAAAAACGGATGCCGATGTGGCGGATATGATTGCCGAACGTCAAAGCGGCGGGCATGGGTTTTGGGTCGCAGAGGTCGACGATATGGTGGTCGGCTTTGCCACCTACGCGCAGTTTCGTGGGGGCGATGGCTATGCGCACACGATGGAACACACGATCATTATTGCGCCTGAAGGGCAGGGCCGGGGCATTGGCCGGGCGCTGATGAGCGCGGTTGAGGATCACGCCCGCGTTTCTGGCGCGCATTCGATGATGGCCGCTGTCAGCGACGAAAATACCGCCAGTATCGCATTTCATAGGGCGGCGGGTTATCGCACGGTGGCGCTGGTGCCGCAGGTTGGGCGCAAGTTTGACCGCTGGATGGATCTGGTGTTGATGCAAAAGTTTCTGTGATCGCCGCTGACTTGCATCGAAAAACCCGTTAAGAGGCCCCAATGTCAATCTGGACCCGCATATCAGAATCTTTGGCAGCACTGGCCGGGGGCGAACCGCTGTCGGCGGTGTTTGAACGTTTGCGCACGCCGCCCGAACGCTCGGTTGCGTTCACGATTGCTGTCATAGCGCTGAGCGCGAAAATGGCCAAAGCCGACGGGCTGGTGACGCGCGACGAAGTGATGGCGTTTCGCGAAGTATTCGAAATCCCGCCAACAGAAGAATCCAACGCAGCAAAGGTTTTCAATCTGGCCCGTCAGGACGTGGCCGGGTTTGAAGACTATGCCAAGCGGATCAAGGCGATGTTCAATGCCGATGAGGCGACGTTGTGCGACCTGATGGAAGGCCTGTTTCACATCGCAATGGCGGACGGAATTTTTCACCCGAATGAGGATGCATTTTTGGCGCGGGTCGCCCAGATGTTCGGGTTGAAAGAGGCCCAGTTTCGCGGTTTGCGGTCACGGTTTGTGCCCGATGCATTGGGCGATCCGTTTGAGGTGCTGGGGCTGGACCCGGATGCCGGTTTAGCGGCCGCTCATGCCGCTTGGCAGATGTTGGTTCGTGAAATGCACCCCGATCAGATGATTGCGCGCGGGGTTCCACAAGAGGCGGTGAAAATGGCCGAAAAACGACTGGTTGCGATAAATCTGGCCTGGGAAGAAATCCAGAAGGCCAGCGTCTGATGAGGATCGCAACCTATAATGTCGAGTGGTTTGACGAGCTGTTTGGGGCCGATAGCGAATTGTTGGAAGACGACAAGTGGTCGGGGCGTTACAATGTGAAACGGGGCGAACAGCTGGCGGCTTTGGGTATCGTTTTTACCGCAATGGACGCCGACGCTGTCATGGTCATTGAGGCCCCGGACGGGCACAAAAGGCGCTCAACCGTTGCGTCGCTGGAAAATTTTTCGGCGAAATACGGGCTGAGGGCACGCAAGGTATTAGTTGGGTTTAACAGCCACACACATCAGGAAATCGCGCTGCTCTATGATCCGGATGTTGTGACCGCGCGCCACGATCCGCATGGCGAGGCGACGGGCAAGAAGGGCGCGCGCGGGGCACCTCGGTTCGATGGAGCGTTCCGGTGGGATCTGGATGTTGATGCGGCGTCCGAAGTGGTCCGGTTTTCCAAGCCGCCGTTAGAGGCGGTTTTGACCGACAAGGCCGGGCAATCGCTGCGTCTGATTGGTGTGCATGTCAAATCCAAAGCCCCGCATGGTGCGCGCAACCAAGCCGAGATCATCCGTGTGTCGATCGAAAACCGCCGTAAACAAATGGCCCAATGTATCTGGCTGCGCAACCGGGTTGACGACCTGCTGGCGGCAGGTGAGCCGCTGATGGTTCTGGGTGATTTCAATGACGGGCCGGGGCTG
>DQCL01000143.1:0-3797 GCA_003533975.1 Octadecabacter sp.
ACATCGCCGCCAAGATCGCCTGGGCGGGACAGGCCGACCATCGCGTTCATATTTGCACCGTCGATATAGACCTGACCGCCGTGATCATGCACGATTTTGCACACGTCGATCACAGAGTCCTCGAACACGCCGTGTGTAGATGGATAGGTGATCATACAGCCTGCCAGATTATCGGCATGCAGTTTGGCTTTGGTCTTAAAGTCTTCGAGGTCGATGTCACCATTGGCCGCTGAATTGACAGGCACGACCTGCCAGCCGACCATATGCGCGGACGCCGGATTGGTGCCATGCGCGGACATCGGGATTAGGCAGATATTGCGATGGCCTTGGCCATTTGCGCGGTGATACCCCGCAATTGACAACAGGCCTGCGTATTCGCCCTGCGCGCCGGAATTGGGCTGCATCGAAATCGCATCATACCCTGTGACATCACAAAGCTTGGCCGAAAGGTCATCTATCATTTCCATATAACCCGCAGCCTGATCGCGCGGAATATAGGGGTGCAGAAGCGAAAATTCGTCCCACGACACTGGCATCATTTCAGCTGCGGAGTTGAGCTTCATCGTGCAGGACCCCAGCGGGATCATTGCGCGGTCAAGCGCGAGATCGCGATCGGCCAAGCGGCGCATGTAGCGCATCATTTCAGTCTCGGCGCGGTTCATATGGAAGACCGGATGGGTCAGGAACTGGGACGTGCGAACCAGCTTTTCAGGGACGCTATAGTGCGGTGTGTAGTCCTTGTCTTCGCGTTCAATACCGAAGGCCCGCCAGACAGCTTCGATCGTTGCGGGGCGCGTGCGCTCGTCCAGTGTAATGCCCACTTTCGTGGTCCCGATTTTGCGCAAGTTGATGCCTTCGTCGACGGCAGATTGCAGCACAGAGGCTTGCCGCGGGCCAACATCTACAGTGATGGTGTCAAAAAAGGTCGCGGGGCGCACATCAAAGCCTGCGCTTTTGATGCCCTCTGCCAGTCGAGCGGTTTTACGGTGGATCCTTTGTGCGATCGCCTTTAGCCCGTCGGGGCCGTGGAAAACCGCATAAAATCCGGCCATTACTGCAAGCAAAGCCTGTGCAGTACAGACGTTTGATGTCGCCTTTTCGCGGCGGATGTGTTGTTCGCGGGTTTGCAGGGACAAACGGTAAGCGCGGTTGCCGTGACTGTCGATGGAAACACCGACAATACGGCCCGGCATGGAGCGCGCGTGGTTTTTCTTGGTCGCCATATAAGCCGCATGAGGCCCGCCATAGCCGACGGGCACGCCAAAGCGTTGCGTGCTGCCAACTGCAATGTCAGCGCCCATTGCGCCTGGTTCTTTCAGGAGTGTCAGGGCCAAGGGATCGGCCGCGATAATGCCTACGGATTTCGCTTCGTGCAGCTGAGCAATTTCTGGCGTGAAATCACGCAGGTGCCCAAATGACCCCGGATATTGGAAGATCGCGCCGAAAACAGCGCTGGCATCCAAGTCATCGGGGTTGCCAACAATGACTTCGATCCCCAATGGCGCAGCGCGCGTTTTCATCACCGCAATGTTTTGCGGATGGCAGTTTTCATCTACGAAGAAGCCCTTCGCCTTGGACTTTGCCACACGCTGAGCCATCGTCATCGCTTCTGCGCAAGCGGTTGCTTCATCCAACAGCGATGCATTCGAAATCTCCAAACCGGTTAGGTCGGAAACCATAGTTTGGAAATTCAGAAGCGCCTCAAGTCTGCCTTGCGAAATCTCGGGCTGGTAGGGCGTATAGGCCGTGTACCAAGCCGGATTTTCAAAGATATTCCGCTGGATCGCGGGTGGCGTGACTGTGCCGTGATACCCTTGCCCAATAAGCGAGGTCAGAACCTTATTCTTGGAGGCCGTGACCTTCATGTGGCGAAGCAATTCGCGCTCTGACATCGCCTTTCCAAAGTCGAGCGGTTCGCCTTGCCGGATTTTGGCTGGAAGCGTGTCGGTGATGAGCGTTTCCAAATCGGCGGCCCCAACGACTTTCAACATGTCCGTCATTTCAGCAGGGGACGGTCCGATATGACGTCGGTTCGCGAAGTCATAGGGCAGATAATCTATTGGGGTGAAGGTCATGTTTATCTCCGCAGGTTCAGGCGATCAGGGCGTTGTAGGCGGATTCGTCCATAAGGCCGTCCATTTGCGACACGTCTGATGGCTTGATCTTGAAGAACCAACCCGCACCAATCGCATCTTCGTTTGCGAGGGCAGGATTGTCTGCCAAAGCGTCGTTCACCTCAACAATTTCACCGTCGAGGGGCGATATGATGTCTGACGCGGCCTTTACGCTTTCGATGACCACGACTTCTTCATCTTTGGTTACGGTCGTGCCCACATCGGGAAGCTCGACAAAAACGATATCGCCCAACTGTGTGGTTGCATGTTCGGTAATGCCAACGACGACCAAGCCGTCCTCTTCGCGCAACCATTCGTGTTCTTCGGTGAATTTCATGTCTGTCTCCGTCTTTTGTCTTTGTGTTAGCGTTTGAAATTTGCGGGAATGAAGGGAAGCGATACGACAGTCACCGGCAGGCGTTTGCCGCGCAGTTCGCCATACAAAACTGTGCCGGGTTCGCGCAGGCTGTCAGCAACAATGCCCATGGCCACGGGGCCCCCAACAGAGGGACCAAAGCCGCCGGATGTGACAAAGCCAATTTGTGCCCCGCCGTCTTCAGCCTCAAACAAGGGAACGCCTTGGCGCATGGGCGCGCGACCTTCGGGTTTCAGCCCGACGCGACGTCGTTCAATGCCATTCTCTATTGCGGCAAGAATAACGTCGGCACCAGGAAAGCCACCAGCACGTGCACCACCCGTTCGGCGCACTTTTTGTATGGCCCAGGGTAGGGAGGCTTCGATTGGGTTCAATCCCGTGTCCATGTCTTGCCCGTAAAGGCATAAGCCTGCCTCAAGACGCAGACTGTCGCGTGCACCGAGGCCGATAGGTTCGACGTCTTCAAGGGCCAGCAGTTCCTTCGCCAATGCCTCGGCTTGGGCTGCCGGTACTGAAATCTCATATCCGTCTTCACCAGAGTATCCAGACCGCGACACCCAACATTCGACGCCTGCAAGAGTCAGTGACGCCACATCCATAAACCGCATGTCCGCAGCTTTTGCATCCAGTGTCGACAAGGCCGCTTCGGCGGCTGGCCCCTGCAAAGCAAGCAGCGCACGATCGGTGATCTCGGTGACTGTAACGTCGTTCAGTTTGGCTTTCATGTAGGCGATGTCATCTACCTTGCAGCCAGCATTGACGACCATAAAGATATGGTCGCCTCGATTTGCCAGCATCAGATCATCCAAGATACCGCCTGTTTCGTTTGTGAAGAAACCATAGCGTTGCCGATCTAGCCCAAGGCCAAGAATATCGACAGGAATAATCGTTTCAAGGGCGGCGGCGGCTGTTTCATAGTCAGCACCCTTGATGATCACTTGACCCATGTGACTGACGTCAAAAAGTCCGGCTTTGCTGCGCGTGTGCAGGTGTTCTTGCAAAACACCCATCGGGTATTGAACGGGCATGTCATATCCCGCGAACGGGACCATTTTGGCACCAAGTTCAACGTGAAGATTGTGCAATGGCGTATAAAGAAGATCCGACATCTTAGGCCTCAATTACGTTATGGCCACTCGGAAACTTTGGTTTCCTCAGGCACCACTGGGACGTGAAAGCACTAGCCTTCGCGCGTGATACCCCCTCTGTCCGGTTGCCTGAGATTGCTATTCCTTCGGCGGGTACATGTTGTGCACCTCTCTCCAGAGTCTTCGTAGCGACGTCGGTCCGGTTGCCTGAGAGTTTCC
>DQCL01000143.1:3808-21774 GCA_003533975.1 Octadecabacter sp.
GGGGCGGTTGCTCCTTCGGCACCAACTTGTGGTTGGTTCTCCCAACGTCGATTTGGCCGCATAATTGCCCTTTGAAAGCTGGGACGCAAGTGCTTTATCTTACACTAATGAGCAGTAATTAGCAGCCGGAACTGCCTGAAAACTCAAATGATCTCTGTCGACATGCATCAGCGGCAAAAACACAGCCTCGGACAACGATCCGGTTGGGATCGGGCGATTCGAGGGGCCGGGTGACGCAGACCCTTCTTGTGCCTTTACGATTGCATTTTTCGAGCGCCTCGGGTTTGACGTGTTCGCAACGCTGGCCAACACTGGCCGATCACATACGGTGGCTCTTACAAAGGGCTTTGGAAAAGGAAACATGATGCGTACTTTTGCGTCCGACCCGCGTGGTTTTCTAACGGGGCTTTTCGAGGAGGCGGTCCTTGCGGCGGACCCTATGCGTATTGTGCCTGCGCATTTGCCTGACCGACCTAAAGGGCGGTTGCTGATTATTGGCGCGGGCAAGGCCAGTGCGCGAATGGCAGAAGCCGTCGAAGCGCACTATGGCCGTTGCGAAGGTCTTGTGATTACGCGTTATGGCTATGAACGCCCAACGCAAGGTATTGAAATTGTTCAAGCATCACACCCCGTTCCAGACGCTGCAGGAGAAACTGCGACACGCCGGTTGTTCGATCTGGTATCTGGTTTGGGGGCTGACGATGTCGTCATTGCGTTAATCTCCGGCGGTGGTTCCGCATTATTGTGCGCTCCTACAGACGGGCTGAAGATTGAAGATAAGATCGCGGTTAACACTGCGCTGCTTGCGTCGGGTGCGCCGATAGGGGAAATGAATGTTGTTCGCAAACACCTTAGCCGTGTGAAGGGCGGGCAGCTTGCTGCCGCGTGCCATCCAGCACAGCTTTTGACACTCTTGATTTCCGATGTTCCCGGCGATGACCCTAGTGAAATTGCCTCAGGGCCAACGGTTGGGGATACTAGCACGGCGCAAGATGCACGTGCGATTGTTAAGCGACGTGGCATTGTTTTGCCCCCGCATGTATCGCGCGCACTTGCCGGCAAGACCCACGTGGTTTCCCCAGATGATCCACGCCTTGCGCGGGCGGAGACTAAGATTATCGCAGCGCCGTCGCACTCTCTTGGGACGGCTGCAGGCATTGCGGAAAGCGCTGGGCTAGACGTGCGGTTGCTTGGGGATGCCATTGAAGGGGAAGCGCGTGAGGTTGGTCATGAGCAAGCTCAACTCGCGATGATGTTGCAGTCGAAAATGGCTGCGAACGACACGCCGATTTTGCTGTTGTCCGGCGGCGAATGCACGGTCACGCGGCGTGGTGATGGTGTCGGAGGGCCCAACGCAGAATTCGTGTTGTCCACGGCATCGGCGCTTAATGGGCAGGACGGCATCCATGTTCTTGCCTGTGATACAGATGGTGTCGATGGCGCCGCTGAAGTTGCGGGCGCATATGCTGGACCGGACACCATTGCTAAGGCGGAAAAGTCTGGGGTGTCGCTTCAGGAGGCCCTCACACGCAACGACGCGCATACGTTCTTTGCCGCGATAGAGGATCAAATTGTGACGGGCCCAACGCTCACGAATGTAAACGATTTCAGGGCGATTCTGATCTTCCCAATCAGCTAAGGTCAGATGGCGTTCGCGCTGAACGGATGCAAAAATTGGTGGCTTATACATTCACGCGCAATAATGTTAGTGACTCCGAAAAGGACTAGGCCTCTATGTCACTTCTACAAATCGCGTCTTTGTTAATTGTTCTGGCGGGGGCATTTGGAACCGTTAACTATCTGTTCCTACGTCTTCCGTCATCGATCGGTATTCTGGTGGTGGCGCTGATTGCTTCCTTTGCGGTGATCGTAACAGACGCGCTTTTCCCATCATTGACGGTCGAAGAGCAAATTCGCGCGCAGGTGCTTGAGTTCGAATTTTCCGAGGCACTGCTGGAAGGTATGTTGGGCCTCTTGTTGTTTGCAGGTGCGCTGCATGTAAAACTTTCCGATCTTAAAAAGGCTTGGCTTGTCATTTTGTTGATGGCGACGATGGGCGTCGGTATTTCAACGGCAATCGTTGGTTTTGGGTTCAGCTGGGTCACCGGTATGCCCCTGATGATTGCGCTTGTTTTTGGGGCCCTTATCTCACCCACTGATCCGGTTGCTGTGCTTGGAGTTCTGCGAGAGGCGGACTTGCCGAAGTCCTTAGAGACGAAGATTGCAGGCGAGAGCCTGTTCAATGACGGCGTTGGCTATGTGGTCTTTCTTGTCCTCGTTGGGATCGCCTTTCCGAGTGACGATCACCACGGGTCAGGGCTCGTGGATGCTGCTTTGTTGTTCGTTCAGGAAGCCGTCGGAGGTGTCATTCTAGGTGTCGTTTTGGGGTGGCTTACGTTTCGCGTCATGCGTCAGATTGATGACTATTCACTTGAGGTGTTGATCACGCTTGGCCTCGCATTTGGCGGTTATGCGCTCGCGATTGAGTTGCATGTATCAGCGCCGATTATGGCCGTTTGTGCTGGTCTCTTGATCGGGGATATCGGCGCCAAACAGGGGATGTCAGAAGAAACCCGGGAATACGTCGACGCTTTTTGGAAGCTGATTGATGAAATCTTGAACGCCGTATTGTTCCTGATGATCGGGTTTGAGGTATTTGCGATCGTGTTTGAGACGGACTTACTTGTGTCTGGCGTGATGGCTATCTTCTTGGCGCTTCTTGCAAGGCTTTCAGCTGTGGCGGTGCCCGTTCTATTGTTGCAACCCTTCCAAACCTTCAGCAAAGGCGTGATCCCGATTATGACATGGGGAGGATTGAAGGGCGGTATCTCTGTTGCACTTGCGTTGTCGTTACCTGATAGCGAGTGGAAACCTCTTATCCTCACGGCAACCTACATCGTTGTGGTTTTCTCGATCATTATACAGGGCCTCACCGTGACGAGAGTCGCAGAACGGGTCGGCCGTACGCCGGAACTTCCTGTACAGGATTAATCAGCCCGACACGTCGGGCCAGCCTGAGGGTCGTTGCATGTTTGGCGATGCTCGTTCAACGCTAAGCTTGCTTCGGAAACGGTATGCCTTGCGCTTCCATGATATCGCTATTCGCAGATATTTTCGGCAATGAAGCAGTTCGAACCGATGCATCCATCCCAGCCCTCGGCCTTGATCGACTGGGACCTCTCACCGAACTCGCCCTCTACAATTTCGACCGACTGGATCCGATCGAAGCGGAAGATTCGCTTGGACTCATAGTCCCGCCCGTTCGTGCAACCGCGGGTCTGCCAACCATGCATATAGAGTTGTCCATTGTTGCCGACGCCGACTTGGTGCACGTCAACGCGCCGTGGGAGGCAATCTTTATCTTCGTCTCCGTCGTAAATAACTTCTACGACACGGCCTGTTTCAGCAGCCTCGCAAAGGAGTGCCTCATGTTCCGATTGGGCCTGAGCGGATGAGCAAAGCGCAATGGATGTGACCGCAGCGAGTGTGTGTTGCATGACGTTCATAAGTGGCCTTCCTCGGTGACGGGCGATTATGTCTAACAGTTCGAACACTACTGGCAACGGCAACGGGGGCCAATGCCATGTTTTAGGCCTTCTATGTGCGTTTCGCTTGTGGAGTTGCAGGGAAAATCAGAACGTCGTCTTGACGCCCCAAATTCCCTGAAATAGGAAGTCGTTGGTCGCGGGTGTTGTGTAATGGTTAAGACCCCAGTTTTCCAAACTGGAGATGGGGGTTCGATTCCCCCCACCCGCTCCATTCTTCCAAACACCGCTTTTGTCATCGAGGCCGCCGTTTTGGTGCTGCCAGAAGTGATGGTTTGGAAAATTTTTGCATAAATTGTGAAATTTCGGCACCTAAGAAACAGATGCAGGGTGCTGGGTGGTTGTGCGCTCTCGAAGTCATCATTAAGTCGTGTCCCTAACAAAGGATACACTATGGCAAACGCCCCAAGAAAAGCTGAAATGGAACGCGAACGTTCAAAGGAGATCGGTGCGCTGGCTGCATTGTGGCCGTTCATGAAGCCGTATGGGTTGCTCATCGCGCTGGCGGGTATCGCGCTCGTGACCACGGCGATGTTGTCATTGGTGTTGCCCCTCGCCGTTCGTCGCGTTGTGGACAATTTCGATATCGCGGATCCGAGCCTTTTGGACGGGTATTTCGCGGCGGCGTTGGGCCTTGCTGCGCTTTTGGCTGTCGGCACGGCCCTGCGTTACTACTTTGTTACCCGACTAGGCGAACGCGTGGTCGCGGACATTCGCGTGGCGGTTTTTGACCGTATGATTTCGATGAGCCCTGCATTTTTCGAACGGATCCTGACCGGAGAAGTCCTGAGCCGGATTACAACGGACACCACCGTCATACTTTCGGTTATCGGCAGTTCGGTGTCTGTCGCGTTGCGTAACGTTTTGATTTTGATCGGCGGTATCGGGCTGATGCTGTTCACGTCTGTTAAGATGTCATTGATGGTGCTTTGGCCGATTCCATTGATCGTGTTTCCGATCATTATTTTGGGGCGCAAAGTGCGCCGATTGAGTAAAGAAAACCAAGACTGGATCGCACAGAGTTCAGGTGATGCATCCGAACAATTGCTGAGTGCGCAGACCGTACAAGCCTTCACACATGAAGGCCAAAGCCGCGGTAACTTCCATCGCGTCACCGAGCAAAGTTTTCAGGCGGCCCGCAAACGTATCACCACCCGCGCGATTTTGACGGCTATCGTTATTTTCTTGGCGTTCAGTGCGATCGTTGGGTTCCTTTGGATGGGGGCCGCGGATGTTCGCGCAGGCAACATCACAGTCGGTGAACTGGTTCAATTCATGATCTATACGATCATGGTTGCCGGCGCGGTTGGCGCGTTGACCGAGATTTGGTCGGAATTGCAGCGTGCAGCTGGTGCGACAGAACGATTGGTGGAATTACTGAATACCCAAGACGCAGTGAGCGATCCTGTAAACGCGCTTCCCGCACCGGCAAACCGCCGAGGCGCGATCGAGTTTGAAGATGTCGTGTTCACGTATCCTGCACGCCCGGGTGTGCAGGCGCTGGATGGGGTGACATTCTCTGTAGAACCAGGAGAGACGGTCGCACTGGTAGGGCCGTCAGGTGCCGGTAAGACGACGATCATTCAACTGCTGTTGCGATTTTATGACCCGAGCGCGGGCCGCATTACAATTGATGGCGATGATCTGCGTGATCTGGATCGTTCGGACTTCCGACGTCACATGGCTCTCGTGCCGCAGGATCCCGTGATCTTCGCGGCCTCCGCGCGTGAGAACATCCGTTTTGGCCGCCCTGAGGCGACTGACGCCGAAGTAGAGGCCGCTGCAAAGGCCGCAGCAGCGCATGATTTCCTGACCGCGCTGCCCGATGGATACGATAGCTATGTCGGCGAGCGTGGCGTGATGCTTTCAGGTGGGCAGAAACAACGTGTCGCCATTGCGCGTGCTATCTTGCGCGATGCGCCGGTGTTGTTGCTTGATGAAGCGACAAGTGCGTTGGATGCAGAATCCGAACGCGCCGTGCAAAGCGCTGTTGATATCCTCTCCAAGGACCGCACAACGCTCATCGTCGCCCACCGTCTGGCAACAGTTAAGAAAGCAGACCGAATTATCGTTTTCGAAGAGGGTAAAATTGCAGCGACTGGCAACCATGATGACTTGGTGGCGCAAGGCGGACTTTATGCACGACTCGCCCGACTACAGTTCACGGATGGCGCGCAAGCGGATTAATTCCCCCTTGAGGAATACTGACGAGAACGTCAAGGTTGCCCCAATATGAAAACCATTTCTTAGGGGAGAACAAAAATGGGTCTGTTTAATTTTTGGAAGAAATCTGGCAAAGATGTTGCTGGTGAGCCGACAGCAGAAGCGCTGAACAAAGAAGTCGCGGATCTTGGTCTGGACGCAGAAGGCCTCGATATTTCTATTGAAGGCGACAAAGTTAAAATCAAAGGCAAAGCGGTTTCCAAGGAAGCGCGCGAGAAGATCATTCTTGCCGTTGGTAACGTCGAAGGTGTTGCTGAAGTCGAAGATGACAGCGACGACGGCGCGGTTTTCCACACAGTTGAAAAGGGCGACAACCTGTCAGCGATTGCTAAGAAGACTCTCGGTAGCGCCAATGCCTACATGAAGATTTTTGAAGCTAACAAGCCTATGCTCAGCCATCCTGACAAGATTTACCCAGGTCAGGTGCTGCGGATTCCACAGGACGACTAAGTCTATTAACGAGTAACGAGTTTTCTGTTTACATGAGGGCCGCCCCAGAAATTTCTGGAGCGGCCTTTTTTCGTAGCGTTATACTTGCGTGTCGCGACAAACCACCACATCGTGTACTTAGGGAAAACTGCCCTCAGGGGTAGGGAAATTAATAAGGGAGGAGCGAGCGATGACGTTTGCATCAATGGATGATCGCAACGCGATTGAAAACGAGATGACTTGGGGAGAGCGTGGTGTTGCAAACTCCGTTTGGGAACAACTGGGTCGCAATGCTGTAAAGTATCCAGATCGTGATGCGGTTACATTCCAAATGTTTGCCGGTGAAAACGACCCATTCGAGACGCTGAGTTGGTCCGATCTGCAAAGCAAGGTCGCGCAAACCGCGAATCTGTTTCGTGAACTTGGTGTCGGAAAAGATGACGTCGTTGCACTCTTGCTTCCAAATTCAATGGAGACTGTGTTGTCGTTTTTTGGTGGCACGGTTGCGGGTATCGTGAACCCGATTAACCCGCTCTTGGATGCTGACCAAATTGGCGGCATCCTGAAGGAAACGGGCGCTAAGGTTCTTGTGACGCTTAAAGCATTCCCCAAAACAGATGTGGCGCAGAAGGCAGCAGAGGCGGTTGACCATGCGCCGAACGTTAAAACCGTTATTGAAGTTGATCTGCTGAAATACATCGGTGGCATCAAGAAACTGATCGTGCCGCTGATCCGCCCGAAAGTGCAAGTGAACCACGGCGCCCGCGTCATTGATTTCAATAAATCCATCGCGAAACAGCCAACCACTCTGACGTTTGCGGATTCGAACGAAGACCGCGTTGCGGCCTACTTTCACACGGGTGGCACGACGGGCATGCCCAAGGTCGCACAGCACCTCAGTTCCGGGATCATCTACAATGCATGGCTCGGCGATCACCTGCTGTTTGAGCCAGAGGACATCCTGATCTGCCCGCTGCCATTGTTCCACGTGTTTGCGACCATCGTTTCGCTCGGTGCATCGCTTGGCTCTGGTGCGCACATCGTATTCCCGACGCCGCAAGGCTACCGCGGGGACGGGGTCTTCGACAACTTCTGGAAGTTGGTTGAGCGCCATAAAGTGTCGTTCATGATTACGGTTCCGACGGCGATGTCGGCATTGATGCAGCGGCCCGTGAACGCTGATATTTCGTCGCTGCGATTGGCGTTCTGTGGCTCCGCGCCTTTGCCGCTCGAGCTCTATAAGAAGTTTGAAGCCGCTGCTGGCGTGACCATTTGCGAAGGTTACGGCCTGACTGAGGCTACATGTCTGGTGTCCATCAACCCACCTGAAGGTGAAAAGAAGGTTGGCTCGATCGGTGTGCCTTTCCCGTATACAAAGGTTCGCATCATTGATCCGCACACGCATCTCGACCTTGGGACTGACGAGGTTGGGGAAATTTGTGTGAATTCTCCAGGTGTCTACGAAGGGCATACATATACTGAAGAAGCCAAGAACGCGGATCTGTTTTATCCGGGTGCTAACGTTAAGACCCGCCGTTACCTGCGTACGGGCGATCTTGGCCGTATTGATGAGGACGGTTATCTTTGGATCACAGGACGCGCTAAAGATCTGATCATTCGTGGCGGCCACAACATTGATCCAGCCGAAATCGAAGAAGCGCTCGCTGGACATGCTCAGGTGGCCTTCGCAGGTGCAATCGGTCAGCCGGATGCCCATGCGGGTGAAGTACCTGCCGCGTTTGTAGAACTGATCGACGGCGGGACGGTGACCGTGGACGAGCTGATGGAATACGCAAAGAAGCACATCCATGAACGGGCTGCTCACCCGAAGCACCTCGAGATCATGGACGAGCTACCAAAAACGGCCGTTGGTAAAATCTTCAAACCTGACCTGCGCAAGTCTTCTATTACACGGATCTACAACGCTGCATTGGATAAGGCTGGTGTTTCGGCTCAGGTCACATCTGTGGTTGAGAACAAGAAACTTGGTCTTGTTGCGCATATTTCCAAAACGGGTGATGTCACTGATGAGCAGGTCACTGTGGCTCTTGGTTCATTCACGCGCCCTTGGGTCTGGGCGACATAAGCATCGCCAAAACATGAGACGAAGCGCCGCCCTATCGGGGCGGCGTTTTTCGTTTATATATCAAGTAACAAGAGGGGATGCTCATGAACCACGAGACCCATGCGATTGCTGTGATGGACGGCACCTGCGCTTTTTGTGCGTTTGGCGCGAAGATGGTTCATCGGTTGGCTGAAGCAAACGTCGTAGCCAGTGTCATATTTTACGCTTCAAGCTCTTTGATCCGTTCTTGAAGCTTTTGAAGGCGGGCTCTCATCCGGTTGAATTGCCGATTGTAAAGGTTCCGGCAAACCTGGTTGGCGGCGTCCGCGGTGATTTCTCGTCCGGCAACGCTGGCTGGAACACGCGTTCCGTCTTTGACAAAGATAAACGCATTCTGCCGGAACCAAAAATACGAGTCCTCTTTGTTCGATATCTCAGGTCGGATTGCATCGTAGCAACGGTAGCCACGGTCAGAAAACATTTCGACCCAATCTGATTGCCAGCGCAGATTGATATGTCCGCTCCCGCCTTGACCAGGGATTGCCGCAGAAAACGCGACGGTATTCGAAAGTTCGCACAAATCGTCCACAAAGCTTTCACTGCGTTCAGGTTTAAGGTGTTCGGCAACCTCGAAAGACGTCGCAAGAGCGAAGCGTTTTTGGCTTTTGAACGGTTCATTCAGATCATGAAATACGTAGGATTCTTTGGGAACTTCCGTTTGCAGGTCTTTAACCCAATCGTTGTCGACGGCAGTCACTGTCGCCCCTTCGTTGGCCATGGCTTTCAGGAAAAACCCAAGTCCACACCCAAGATCGATAACAGTTTTTGGCTTAAGCACAGGGTAAAGCACTTCAGCCATGTAGCGTCCGTTGTCTATCCTACGCATACGCCCGTTGTCGTGACCGGCGAACATATTCAAGTGAACTTTTGTGCTGTCGATCTCGTTTGGTTGCGGCATTGTTCATTCCACCCGTTTGAATTCATGCTTTTGTTCACAAACCCTAACAACTCAGTCGGAGGCATAATAGCCTCAAAAATGGTGAGTGTGCCGAGAATCGTCAGCGCAAAACGCCAGCTGAATTCTCAAGTATTCATTTAGGGGTAAATGGTGCTGCTGGGGAGAATTGAACTCCCGACCTCGTCATTACCAATGACGCGCTCTACCACTGAGCTACAGCAGCAACTGATGGAGCGCGAAGTAGACGTAAATTGGTGTTTCCGCAAGCCCTCACTGGACGGTTTTTGCGCGTTCAGGTAACAGGTTGCCATGAGCAGTAAACCGACATCCAAAGGCCCCCAAACACGTGAAGACCGGCTAAAGGCTGCGTTGAAGGCAAACCTTGGCCGTCGTAAGGTGCAAGCACGCGCGAAAGCGTCAAAAGAAGCGGGCGAGAAAGCCCCCAGTGAGAAAGAGTAACAGGCATGGATTCTATCGTGGTACGAGGCGGCAAGTCGCTGTCAGGGCAAATTGAAATTGCGGGCGCTAAAAATGCGGCGTTGACGCTGATGCCTGCCACGTTGCTAAGTGATGAACCGCTGACGTTGACCAACACCCCACGCCTGAGCGACATCAAAACGATGACGCTGTTGCTGGAATCCTTGGGTGCCGAGATTTCCTCGCTTCAAGATGGCAAGGTTCAGACAATGTCCTGCCACGGTGCGATCAACACGACTGCGGACTATGACATCGTACGTAAGATGCGCGCGTCTAACCTTGTGTTGGGCCCGCTTCTGGCCCGTGAGGGCCATGCGATTGTGTCGCTTCCCGGCGGGTGTGCAATTGGCGCGCGTCCAATGGACATCCACACGGACGGTCTTGCCAAAATGGGCGCAGAGATTGATTTGAAGGACGGTTATCTGCACGCGAAAGCGGATGGCGGAAAGCTGAAGGGCGCCGTGATTGATTTTCCGTTTGCTTCCGTAGGTGCGACTGAGAACATCATGATGGCTGCGACATTGGCCAAAGGCACCACCGTCATCAATAACGCGGCACGTGAGCCGGAGATTGTCGACCTGGCGGACTGCCTGCGCAAAATGGGCGCACAGATTGAAGGTGACGGAACGTCGAGCATTACCATTCAAGGCGTTGACCGTTTGCACGGCGCGACGCACCCCGTTGTGACAGACCGTATTGAACTTGGTACCTATATGCTTGCCCCGGTCATTGCTGGCGGTGAGGTCGAGTGCCTTGGCGGGAAGATGTCGTTGGTCGGTGCATTTTGCGAAAAGCTGGACGCTGCTGGCGTGTCGGTTGAGGAAACCAAGGCTGGCCTCAAGGTGAAGTTAAAGGGCGACCGCCCGAGGGCTGTGGACGTGACAACAGAGCCGTTCCCGGGGTTTCCAACCGATTTACAGGCACAGATGATGGCGATGCTTTGCTTTGCCGAAGGTACATCCGTGTTGGAAGAGAAAATTTTTGAAAACCGCTTTATGCACGCACCCGAGCTGCAGCGTATGGGCGCACATATCGAAGTGCACGGTGGGACGGCCACAGTGACTGGCGTCGAAAAGATGAAGGGCGCGCCCGTTATGGCGACTGACCTTCGCGCTTCGGTGTCCTTGATCTTGGCGGGGCTAAGAGCCGAAGGCGAGACGCAAGTGAACCGCGTTTACCACCTTGATCGCGGGTATGAGGATGTTGCGGGCAAGCTTGGCAAGGTTGGCGCCGATATTGAACGGGTCGCAGGACGGTGAGTGATGCAACTTTCGAAGATGGAGCGGAAAAACCGCTACGCCTAAAGGCGCTCGACGTCGAGGATTTGGGTGTTTTGTCAGGCTTTGTTCAGGACGCAGTTTTTCCGGGTTCTGAGATGAAGTGGGACCGAAATGCCCGCCGGTTTGCGTTGCTTCTGAACAGATTTCGCTGGGAAGACGCGGCACATGCCGAAAGCCGCAAACGCGCATATGAGCGCGTGCAGTCGGTTTTGATAATCGAAGACGTTGTGCGTGTTCAGACGCAAGGTGTAGACCCACGCGACAGCGATATGGTGTTGTCCGTATTGGCTGCAACGTTCGAAGCGGGTGAAGACGGTGGTGGCAACGTGTTGCTGACCTTGGCCGGCGACGGCGCGATCCGTGTTGAAGTCGAAGCACTTGAGGTCGTGTTGAAAGATGTGACGAGGCCGTATGTGGCGCCGTCAAAGGCGAAGCCGGAGCATCCGGAGTAGGCGCGTACCGAGAGCGGGGAGGGGCCAACCCCCATCGCCAAGGCGACTCCCCCGGGATATTTGTGAAACAAAGGCAAACACGAAAACCGCTGAGCGACAGTGTTTGTAAATAGGACGACGGAATTATGCCGCAGTTTTTGAGCACAACAGATGACGGCTTTGAGGCTGCGTTTCAGGCGTTGTTAGGGGCTAAGCGCGAAGACAGTCCCGACGTGGATGTTGTCGTTGCGGACATCATTGCAGATGTGCGTTCGCGCGGTGATGCGGCGGTATTGGAATTGACCGCGAAATTTGACCGCCTTGAGTTGGATGCCGCTGGGCTACGGTTTTCTGCGGCGGAGATTGACGCGTACTGCGCGCAAGTGAGTGCGGAAGATCGCGAAGCGTTGGAGCTCGCGGCGGAACGTATTCGTGCCTATCACGCCCGTCAGATGCCTGAGGATGCGTTTTGGGAAGATGATGCGGGGGCGTCACTCGGCTGGCGCTGGAGCGCAGTTTCGGCAGCGGGGCTTTACGTTCCCGGTGGGATTGCGACGTATCCGAGTTCTGTTTTGATGAACGCCATTCCAGCGAAAGTCGCGGGTGTTGGGCGCTTGGCGATGGTTGTACCGACACCGGATGGCAAGGTTAACCCGCTGGTGTTGCTGGCTGCATGTATTTCCGGAGTGGATGAAGTCTATCGAATCGGCGGCGCACAAGCGGTCGCGGCACTGGCCTATGGCACGGAGACGATCGCGCCTGTTGATAAGATCACCGGACCTGGCAATGCATTTGTGGCGGCGGCTAAACGGCGGGTATTTGGTAAAGTCGGGATTGATATGATCGCGGGACCGTCCGAAATCTTGGTGATCGCAGATAAGGACAATGACCCAGATTGGATTGCGCTGGATTTACTGTCTCAGGCCGAGCATGACGAAAGCGCGCAGTCCATATTGATCACAGATGATGCGGCGTTCGGGCGATCCGTGGCGGATGCTGTTGAAGCGCGGCTGCAAATGCTAGATCGCAGTGCTGTTGCTGGCCCAAGCTGGAAGAACTTTGGGGCAATCATTACGGTTGAAAACATGGATGAAGCGGTTGTTCTGTCGGACAGAATTGCGCCGGAGCATTTGGAGCTTTGCGTCAATGATGCTGATGAGATGGCTGCGAGGGTCACCCATGCGGGCGCAATCTTCATCGGAGCTTGGACACCTGAAGCGATTGGTGACTACGTTGGCGGACCAAATCATGTTCTTCCTACCGCGCGGTCTGCGCGGTTCTCAAGCGGGCTATCGGTGATGGATTTCTTGAAGCGAACAACACTTGCGCGGATGACGCCAGAGGCGTTGAATGCAATTGGCCCTGCTGCAGAACGGCTTGCCATTTCGGAAAGTTTGCAGGCACATGGGTTGAGCGTGCGTGCGCGGCTCGACAAGTTGAATAGGGACTGAGGTTTTGGCGAAGATTATTCAAATCGACTTGGACGACAGCGCACTGCCGCCGCCGACCGCCGAAATTGAACAGGAACGCAGAGTCGCGATGTTCGATCTGCTGGAAGACAACTCGTTTGTTCTGCCTGAGCGCGACGGAAAAACGCCCCCGTCTGGGGCCTATCGCCTTGGTTTGTCCATTCGTCAGAAACGGCTGGTTTTCGAAATAGGTACGGAAAAAGGAGAGGCTGCAGGCGAGTTTCATTTGTCGCTGGGGCCGTTTCGCCAAGTCGTGAAAGACTATTTCCAGATCTGCGAAAGCTACTTTGACGCCGTTAAAACTGCAGCCCCCAGCCAGATCGAAACGATTGATATGGCGCGGCGTGGCATCCACGACGAAGGCGCGCGCATTCTGCAAGAGCGACTGGATGGCAAAGCCGAGGTCGATTACGACACTGCGCGGCGCCTGTTTACTCTCATCTGCGTTCTGCACTTCGGAGGTTGATTTGAACGAGCTTCCACAGTCCATTCTGTTTTGTTGTGATCATAATTCTGTGCGGTCGCCGATGGCAGAAGGTTTATCCAAAAAACTATATGGAACAGATGTTTACCTACAGTCCGCTGGGGTGAAATCTGACTTGGATATTGACGGTTTTGCGGTGGCAGTTTGCGAAGAGATGGGCATCGAATTATCGCGTCACAAAAGCCGCTCGTTTGATGAGATGGAGCAATGGGGGGATGATTTGTCGTCGTTTGACCTGATTGTTGCGCTCTCTCCTGCCAGCCAGCGGCGCGCATTGGAATTGACGCGCCATTCTCATTTGGAAGTCGAGTATTGGCCGATCATGGACCCGACGGGACTTGGCGAAAGCCGTGAGGATCGTCTTGTGTACTATCGTCAGGCGCGGGATCAAATTCGCGCAAAGTTGATTGAACGCTTCGGGCAGGGGATGGCCGCGAGCTAGTTTCAGCGCGTCAAAACAGTCACCACTGAGCGAGTTTAACAGATTATCCCTTGAAACTGCGCCGCTTAGGGCGCATTTACCCGCTGTCCCCAATATTGCGGACGTTTTTAATGGAGAGAACATGGCCAAGGAAGAACTGCTCGAATTTCCAGGCGTCGTAAAAGAACTCTTGCCGAACGCGACATTCCTGGTCGAGCTGGAAAACGGCCATACGATCATCGCGCATACGGCAGGCAAGATGCGGAAGAACCGTATTCGTGTTCTGGCAGGCGACAAAGTACAGGTCGAAATGACCCCGTATGATTTGACCAAGGGTCGGATCAACTACCGTTTTAAGTAAAGCGAAACGTTGTTTCGCGCAGTGTGGGTAAGTGTTTCGCTAGCTGTGAAATGCGGCCACACCCCATTGCAGGTGAAGCGCTGATGTCGACCGACCTTAAATTTATCTTAGGTTCTGGTTCCCCAAGACGGTTGGAACTGTTGGCGCAGCTCGGCTTGACGCCAGATGACGTGCGGGCACCAGATATCAACGAAGACCCGATTGGTGCCGAAAAACCGCGTGACTATGTGCGACGGATGGCCCGCCAGAAGGCAGAAGCGTCTGACTGCGCCGCAGATGAGGTGGTGCTCTGTGCCGATACCACCGTTGCTGTTGGTCGACGCATCTTGGGCAAGCCCGTTGATGCGACCGAGGCTGAAGCGTTTCTGCGGCTTATGTCTGGCCGTCGTCACAAAGTGATCACTGCGATATCGGTCAGAACACCTAGCGGCGTTCGCGTGAAGGACGTTGTGACGGACGTTAAGGTGAAGCGGCTGAGTGACGCAGAAATCACCGGATACATTGCAACCGATGACTGGCGCGGCAAGGCCGGTGGATATGCGATCCAAGGCCCTGCAAGCGCGTTCATACCGTGGATCTCCGGGTCTTACTCCGCGGTGGTTGGGTTGCCTTTGGCTGAGACCGCGAACTTGTTACAATCATCAGGATTGGAGATTTGGAAATGAAAGGACGTATGATCGTTCTGGACCACATAGGCGACCGTGAAGCGGCTGCACTGCTGGTTGATGGCAAGCTCCAAGATTTGATGATTGATGATGACGAAGCACCGCGTCCGGGCGCGATTTTTCGTGCGATTTGTGACCGTCCGCTCAAAGGGCAGGGCGGCATGATGCTGAAGCTTCCTGAAGGCGAGACGGCTTTCTTACGCCAAGGCAAAGGCCTTGCACCGGGTCAGGCGATTTTGGTGCAGGTCACAGGCTATGCTGACGGTGGCAAAGCGATTCCTGTGACGGACCGCGTTTTGTTCAAGTCTCGCTACGCCATTGTGACTCCTGGAAAGCCGGGCATAAACGTCAGCCGGTCTATCAAAGACGACGATGTTCGCGAACGTGTTTTGGCCTGCGCCCACGAAGAGGGCGTGAGCGAAGGGTTCGGTCTGATCCTGCGGTCGTCCTGTGAAGGTGGTGCGGACGAAGACATCATTGAAGATATCGCCGCGATGGACGCAATGGCGTCCGCTATTATGACTGACAAGGACGGTGTCGCTGAGGCGTTGACGGACGGTGACGGCCCGCATGCGCTTGCGTGGCGTGAATGGGTTGAACAGGCAACTGTTGTCACTGATGCAGGTGGTTTTGAAGACCAGGGTGTGTTGGACCAAATGGCGACTCTTTCCAGCCCTCGCGTCAGCCTCGAGGCATCAGCGTTCATGTATGTTGAACCCACACATGCGCTTGTCGCCGTGGACGTGAACACGGGCGGCGATACATCACCAGCGTCATCCCTCAAGGCAAATTTGGCGGCGTGCAAAGCATTGCCGCGCGCGCTGCGCCTGCGCGGGCTTGGCGGGCAGATCGTGATTGATTTGGCCCCAATGTCCAAAGCGCATCGCAAACAAATCGAAGCAACCCTGCGTGGTGCGTTTCGCGCTGACAGTATCGATACCGCGCTAGTTGGTTGGACCCCACTTGGTCACTTTGAGCTGCAACGCAAACGTGAGCGTTTGCCAACGCCTCTTGGTCTTGTCTGATGGCCTGTCCAATTTGCGATAAAGAGACAATTGCGGCGTTTCGGCCATTTTGCTCAAAGCGTTGCGCAGATGTAGATTTGGCAAAATGGCTCGGGGGTGGTTACGCAATTCCAAGCAACGATCCCGACGAAATCGATGAGTTGGAGGACGCGCTTGAGAAGGCGAAACAAGATCCTGAATTGCCACGCCCTTCCTAACTAGACCGGCCTATTTCACCGAATTGAAAGAAGGGTCTGGACAGTCCGTTGCGCCCCGCCTAAAACGCCCTCACCCAAGGGGTTCGCCCCTTTCCGTGCCCGGGTAGCTCAGGGGTNNCGATTCCGCCCCTGGGCACCACTAAACCAGTTTTCATAGGTCATGCTTTTTGCTGCTTCGGTCCAATGCCGTTCTGTGAAGCATTGGGTGCAATGGGGCCTAAGTTTAGTATTTTTCGGTGCTACACGTTTGAAATTGTTTGTCATTTGAGCGCTGTCGGCTGTTCGATTTGCGCAAACGGTTAAACTTTGTAAGATGCGATGAACTGACTGGGGATTTATTCAATCGCAACTTCGCGCTCACATGTCGACAAAATCGCACAAGCGGTTCAATCGGGCGCAGCCGGCGCGCGTTCACGTCTAGCTGCGTCTTGGTTTCGCTCGATGGTTAAACACGGGCTAGACCCAGGGCAGCAACGAACGCCAGAATACTTATCTGCCAGGGACATTCACAACCGCAAACAAGCTTTGGGGAGGGTCGCGTCTATTGCGTCGTCAAAACTTGACCAACTCTTTGCATTGGTTGGAAACTCAGGTTGCGGCTTGGTTTTGACGGACAATCAAGGTGTGGTTGTTGATCATCGTTTCAAAGACGCAGACATGGAAACCTTTCATGATTGGGGCCTAGATGGAGGCGCTGACTGGAGCGAATCTGCGCAAGGGACAAATGGCATCGGAACATGTCTTACGGAGCGGCGCGAAGTGGTTATTCATCGTGATCAGCACTTCATGGCAAACAATATCGCAATGAGTTGCATCGGCGCTCCAGTATATGGGGCAGAAGGTGAAATTGTTGCAGCGCTGGATGTGTCCTCTGCAAGGGTGGATCAAACAGAGGCGATGAATGGCATGATCTCAGAGCTTGTCCGCCAAGCTGCCCGTGGGATTGAAGCTGACAATTTCCAAGCCGTCTTCAGCGGCGCGCGTGTGCTTGTGGTCAATGAACCCGGTGACAGCGTTGCGCTACTGGCGGCAAACGCGGACGACATTGTCATCGGCGCGACCCGTGCGGCGCGGCGCGCACTTGACTTGCAGCATGAAGGTACTTTGAAACCTGTACCCCTTAGTGATCTGACAGGGGGGGACAAAACCTCAAAAGGTTTTGAGCGGGGGCAGCACGCGGCTGTGATGCGTGCATTGGTCCGCGCTGATCGCAATGTCAGCCTTGCAGCACGCGAACTTGGGGTCTCTCGGGCGACGCTATATCGCCGGATGAAACGGCTCGGGATCACGGGCTGATCTCACTTTGTCTCAATATTGAGACAGACTGCGTATCTGTTTGTGTGCAGCCATCTTCACAGGCGGCTGCATAATTGGTGAACTCCCCGAACGAAAATAATAGGGACATCCATGAATTTATCCGACACGAGGGACATCGCAGCACAGCGTGCGACCGTCTGGGCAGCCATCCTAGACCCAGAGGTGCTTATGACGTGCATCCCAGGCTGCAAAGAGTTGACGGGGACTGTCGAAGACGGGTTCGAAGCTGTCGTGGTGCAAAAGGTTGGTCCGGTGAAGGCGACCTTTAAAGGTCAAGTTGAAGTGTCCGACATTGTTGAAGGCGAAAGCCTGACACTTGCTGGTCAAGGCAAGGGCGGGCCCGCAGGTTTTGCGAAGGGCTCAGCGAAGGTCAGCTTTGCAGACACCGACGCGGGCGGTACGCTTTTGACATACGACGTAGAGGCCAAGGTTGGCGGGAAGCTTGCGCAGCTCGGCAGCCGTATCATCGACGGTTTCACCAAGAAACTAGCTGATCAATTTTTTGAACGGTTTCAGGACGGGTTGGAGGACCCAATTGAAGCCGACACTACCGAGGAAGAAGATAAACCAAAAAAGGGCTGGATCGGGCGTTTGCTAGGCTGACGCATCAATCCGGCAT